>JAGSHA010000491.1 GCA_023954795.1 Oceanospirillaceae bacterium
ATCTTTGGTCTCAAAGGAATGGGCGTTTCACCCGCAGGTGTAAAGAAAGAAAACACCGGACATCATCACCTGTTGGTCGATATGGAATCACTGCCGCCACTCGATCAACCCTTAGGCGCCGAGGTGAAACATTTTGGCGGAGGCCAAACCGAAACCACACTCACACTGCCCCCCGGCCAGCATACCCTGCAACTGATTTTGGGGGATCATCTGCACACACCACATAATCCACCGGTGGTGTCGGACCCGATTACAATAGAGGTGAAATAACCACCCACCAAAGAAAGCAATGAACTGGAACGCGCTGAGTAATCAGCGCACCAGTTCATGGTCCCGATAGTGAGGATCAATCCAGCATTTAGGCAGATCTTCACCCGATGGAAACGACAGCTCTTGTTTCGTGTACTGTTCTGCTTCCTGCAACTCCTCACCGTAGTGGCAACGCCCTACCAGCCGCGATTGGTAAGGATCGAAAAGATCAGTCAACTCCACCACTTCAATCAAATGGCCATACTTACGCTCTTTCAGAAACATGATTCACTCCGCGTGTTGCAGTCATACCTACAAGTTTAGGAGCTAACATCAAAAAGCAGGCATAAAAAAACGCGGGCAAGGCCGCGTTTTTTACATTGTCTAAGCAAGAAGGCTTAACCGGCAGTCATATCCGGCTGATTACGCCCGTAGAAGATTTCACGCATCTCCTTAAACAAACGATCAGTGATCTCTTTGACTTCTTTTCCTGTCAGGTCTTCCTTCGTCGCGCCAAACAGGTACTGATCCAGATCGTAATCGTTCAGCATCATCTTAGTATGGAAGATATTTTCCTGATAAACGTTCACGTCCACCATGCTGTAAAGATCACAAATATCATCGCTGATGAAGTTCTGGATAGAATTGATGTCGTGATCAATGTAATGCTTCACACCATCAACATCACGGGTAAAACCACGGACACGATAATCGATGGTGACGATATCGGATTCCAACTTATGGATCAGGTAGTTCAGTGCCTTCAACGGAGAGATAATGCCGCACGTGGATACTTCAATATCCGCTCGGAAGGTACAGATACCATTATCCGGATGGGCTTCCGGGTAGGTATGCACGCAGATATGGCTTTTATCCAGATGCGCCACGACGGAGTCCGGCAGCGGGCCCGGCTTCTCAGTGTTATCAACGTTTTCCGCATCTTTAATCGGCTCTTCTGCCACCAGAATGGTGACACTGGCTCCCTGCGGTTCATAATCCTGACGCGCTACATTCAATACGTTTGCGCCAATAATGTCACATACCTCTGTCAGAATTTCTGTCAGACGGTCAGCGTTGTACTGCTCATCGATATACTCGATGTACTCTGCTTTTTGCTCCGCTGTTTTTGCGTAGCAAACATCATAAATACAGAAGCTCAGGCTTTTAGTCAGGTTATTAAAGCCCTGCAGTTTAATTTTACCGTTTGATGCCAACTCGGGTGCTCTCCAGTACTAAAATCAATGCGTTAGAAACCTGTGAACCTGCTCGGCTATAGACTTTGGAGCGAGTTCAAAAGGCTCTTTAATCACGGCATAAAAACACTATTTTTGATGGGCGAATTGTAGTGCAGAACGCTGCAAACACAAAGAAAATTTTAGTCACACAAAGATTAGAAAGTTAGCGTTTTTTACCCGCAACTTAAGAGATTTTCAGTGCAATATGAAACACTTTCATCTAGAGATTCGGTTCAACTCCACTTTTCCTCTCACCGTCACCGGAACAACTCGCGACACCTTCAGCCAAACGTATACAAAACTGAACGTTCAGTTTGCTGCCGAAGTGGTAAATCACTTTCCACTAAAACCGTTGCAGCTCACGTCACGCACAAGTATCGCGATCCCTGTATTCGCCGCAAAGCCCCGACTGATAAGCTCTTGAGCATCCCCTCCCCGCTACCTGAATTTCTGGCATCAAGCTTGCTACCATTATTTCATCTATAAAAGCACTTAACCTTTACCCGCGTTAAGTGCTGAACGAATACCAAAATAAAAAGGTAGACCGATATGAAGCTAAAAGTAGCCACCGCTGCCTCCCTGCTGGCACTCTCCTCCACCCCGGCGTTTGCCCATACCGCATCTGTTGCTGAACACAGCAGTCTGCTGAGCGG
>JAGSHA010000235.1 GCA_023954795.1 Oceanospirillaceae bacterium
CCGTTGTGATGCGGCAGAACGACACCATCAACAGCAATCTGGACAGCCTTTCCAGTCAGGTGTCCGTATTGGCATCGGATATTGCAGACCTCAACGGCAAGATCGCCTATGAAGTTTCTTCCGGTCGTGAAGCCAATGAGTTACGTGATCAGCGCGACAATATCGTTGAAGAGATGTCGAAGCTGATCGATGTGCGGGTGGTTGAGCAGGGACGCAGCGAATTTTCGGTCTTTGTATCAAACGGCGAGCCGTTGGTTGTCGGCGTTGAGGCCAACAAACTCATCACCATTGATGGCGACCCAGAGCCAAGCAAGCGTGGCCTGGCGGTACAGATTGCTGATAACGCGGTTGAGATCACGGATCGTGTTGAGGGTGGCAAGTTAGGCGGCCTATTAAACTATCGGGATGAAGTGCTGGATCCGGCAATTAACGAGTTGGGCCGTGTTGCCATCGCGTTTGCCGAGACCATGAATACCCAGCATCAGGCCGGTATGGATCTGGATGGGAACCTCGGTGGTTTGCTGTTTGATGATGTAAATACCGGTTCACGAATGGCCAGCCGTCTTTCAACGAATGGCAATAATTCATCGGTGCTGGCGTCCGGTTTCGTCAAAATTGTGGATGTTGCCCAGCTACAGGCCACCGCCTATGAGATTACGTTCAACTCAAGCTCGACCCTGGAGATTGAACGTATCAGCGATGGCCAGAAAATCACGCTGGATGATCTGACGCAGGTAACCGATCCGAATGATCTGAACGGGGCGTCGGATGCTTACTATGAAGATTTCAGCAACGGCGAAGTCCAGATTGTTGTGGACGGTGTGCAGATCAGTATGGATGTCACCGGGCGCTTTTCGACAGGCGACCGCTTCCTTATTCAACCCGTACGTACTGGTGCGGCTGATTTTGGCACAGCTGTCACAGACGGTCGGCAATTAGCGCTCGCATCCCCTGTAAGAATTTCAACATCGGCCGATAACACGGGGACCGGTGTTGCCGAAGTGAAAGTGACTGACCCGACGGCGAGTACCTTCCAATCGCAGGCCGGGGCGATGCAGCCGCCGGTAGAGATCGTATTTAACAGTGGCACCCCAACAACGTTTACTGTCTTCGATATAACCGATCCGGCAGCACCGGTGCCATTGGAGATTACAGGGCAAGGTCCGCTGGTGGATCAGCTTTATACTGCGGGTCAGGCGGTTGTGCTGGATGGTTACGAAGTCACGATTAAAAACCAGCCTCAGGCGGGTGACCGTTTTACGTTCGAGTACAACACCGGTGGTGTATCGGATAACAGCAATGCCCTGTTGCTATCCAACCTGCAGTTAGAAGACGTGCTGGAGGGGGGCTCTTATCAGGATATCTACGGTAGCTTGATTGAGCGGGTGGGTACTAAAACCAGTGTCTCGGTCATTAACCGGAACGCGTCTGAAGCGGTGCTGACATCGACTCAGGAAAGTAAAGCGTCGCTGGTTGGGGTCAATCTGGATGAAGAGGCTGCCAAACTGATTCAGTTTCAGCAGGCTTATCAGGCATCGGCTCAGCTGATCAGTACGTCTCAGACCCTATTTGATACTTTGCTGAATAGCGTAAGTTAAGAGGATTTCAAAATGCGTATTTCTACCCGTCAGACATTTTTGAACTCCGTGTCTAACATGCAGAACTCCCAATCCAAACTGGCCGATCTGCAGAATCAGCTATCAACCGGTAAGAAGCTGAATAAGCCGTCGGATGATCCTGTAGCGGCTGCGCAGGTGGTCAAGCTGAATCGAGAGCTGGCTCAGACTGAAAAGTTTCAGGACAACATTGATGTCACCCAGCGCCGCCTGGAGCTGGAAGAGACGGTGTTGGATAATCTGAACAACGCTACGATCCGAATTCGTGAGCTGACGATTCAGGCCGGTAATGGCTCATTGGGTGACGCCGACCGCAAAACCATTGCGACCGAAATTCGGGGGCTGGTGGAATATAGCGCGGGTTTGATGAACACCCAGGATGCTCAAGGTGAATATCTGTTTGCGGGTAGTCGCGGTTTTGATCAGCCCTACGTTTTAGGGCCCGCAGGCAGCTACAGCTATGCGGGTGATGATGGGCAACGCCTGATTCAGGTTGCGCCCGAGCTGTTTGTACCCTCCAGTGACTCGGGCGAATATCTGTTTGAAGCGGCGAGCGAATCGCTTGCGGTGGGGCTATTACCTGCAGGCCAGGGTTTTATAGCCGACCTGGAAGTCGCCAATGAAGAAACCTTTGCTGCGTTCGCCAAAGGTAAAGGGGATCTGCAGCTAGAAGTTCAGCTCGACACAACAAGCGTGACACCCGCATGGCAGTATCAATTCCGTGACAGCGATGGCGCAGTGGTAGAGGGGCCAACTGCCTTGCCGGATATTGCAACCGGGGAAACTGTTGAAATTCATGGGCTGAAATTTACGCTGACAGAACCTGCTGCATCGGATCTGGTTATTGAGCAACAGGTGTCAGGTATCAAGACGCTTACTGTCGCTGATCCGGTCGCAGCGAATGCTCTGCATACCGCAGTGGGTGATATCACCATCACCTTTGATGCAACAAATAGCCAGTTTGATCTGACCGATGGTGCAGGTGATCCAGTTACTGTCGATGGTCAGTCGAATCCTTTTAGTTACACCAATGATACTGATCAGGTGATTGGTGGCTTCCGGTTGGATATTGGAACCCCGGAAGACGGTGAAACGCTGACGTTTGGTTTGCCACTGACGGCTATTTCTCCGGTCACTGATGTTCAGGTGAGCGATGTTACTGAATATGCGGCTGCCGCCAACGCCTACGGTGAATTAGAGGTCCAGTTCACCTCTGCAACAACGTATAACTTGGTTGATTCTGGAGGCACCACCATTCTCGTTGGTGGTGACTTCTCAGGTACACCCACCAGCGTAGCGCTGGAAGCGCCTGCCTTAACCTCATTGGGTATCACGCTGACAGTGGATAACCCGGTTGCAGGTGATATTGTTAAGTTGAAGGTGCCTGCGGGTACAGAAACCACAATGCGCCCGGAAGAACAGAAACAAAATATTCTGGATGTCGCGTTGGAACTGGTGGAAGTGCTGGAGCAGCCGGTAGAAAGCGGCACCCAGCGAACAGAGTTACAAGATGCGCTGAGCGGTACCCTTGATAAACTTAAACAGGTGGAAGAGCGCAACTTAGAGGCACGTACAGCTATCGGGGCGCGAATTAACTCTCTGGATAATACCAAAACGTCAAATGAAGACTTTAAGTTGTTTACACAGACCGCGTTATCCAGCCTAGAGGATGTGGACTTTGCCGAAGCGATCAGCGAGTTAAAGCTGGAGGAAGCCGTGCTGCAGGCCGCACAGGCCAGTTTTGTGAGGATTCAGGAGTTGAGTCTGTTTAATTTCATTCGTTGAATGATATCTCTTTGAAGAGCTTACCGACCGTTGACTTAGGCTCCGTAAGCTTTCTTCATGGCTTTGCCTTTTGATATTTTGCTGTGTTCAGTTATAAACGACTTGCGCTGAATCGCTGCGAGTTGTTCACACTGTTTTTCCAAAGCACGGCTTTCATGCAGTAATCTTGAAACAATTTCAGATTCAGCCTTCGTCAAGTTTTTTGACTCTTCTGCCTCCAATTTTTGCACTGAAAGCAATCGCTTAGCCTGAATTGTCTCCAGTGCTTGCCACTCTTTGTTCTCTGCGCAGGACAGCATTTTCTGGCTGAGTGATAAAAGTTCTTGTGCCAGATCAATCATTTAACACATCCGCTTCAAATTGTTCGTAAAGCACAGTGTGCCCCTGCCGATAGATAATATCAACGACCTTGAAATGCCCTTCCGAAAAAAAGGAAAAAAGTGCTAAAGCGCAGAAACGGGTGGTCGATAACTTAATCAAGTTTAAATTGGGTGCACTTTAATCACCCATAAAGGAATTTAAAAGCAGCCGGTCAGACCTGGCTGAATATGAGGAGTAAATCTCATGGCAATGGTAATTAACTCGAACATCATGTCGCTGAATGCTCAGCGTAACCTGACATCTGCTCAGAACGAGCAGAACCAGGCTATGGAACGTCTGACCAGTGGTAAGCGTATCAACTCAGCGGCTGACGATGCAGCCGGTCTGGCGATCTCCAACCGCATGACCTCCCAGATCAACGGTCTGAACCAGGCGATGCGTAACGCCAACGATGGTATCTCCATGATCCAGACCGCTGAGGGTGCGTTGGACGAGTCCACCAACATCCTGCAGCGTATGCGTGAACTGTCCGTACAGTCTTCCAACGGTACCTACACTGAAGGTAACCGCGATACTCTGAACGCCGAGGTGCAGCAGCTGGTAAAAGAGTTGGACCGTATCTCTGAAACTACCAGCTTTAACGGCCAGAACATTCTGGACGGTAGCTTGGGTAAGATTGAGCTTCAGGTGGGTTCAGAATCCAACCAGACGATCGGTTTTGAAGTTGAAGCGATGGATGCGAAAACATTGGGTCTGGGCTCTACCAGCTCTGATGTGTTGGGTGCCGCCTTTAGCGAAGCTGCTGTAAGCATCTCCGACGGTGACGTGGAGATTAATGGCCAGTCCATCGGTGCCTATGATGGTGCTACAGAGGACCTGAGTGATCTGGTTGATACCATCAATACCAACGTCAATGGAGTGACGGCCAGTACCTATGCTGAAGCGGCTTCCACCACGGTTGGTAGCGGTATTCTGGAAGGCGCTGCGAGTATGACTATCGCCGTGACAGAAACCGATGGCAACAGCTTCTCCATCGAGGTGAGCGATACTCAGAGTATGGATGAGCTGGTTGACAAGATCAATGAGGCCGGCGGTGGACGCGTGTCTGCCGATGTGAATGACGAAGGTAAACTGGTGCTCTCCAGCAACATTGCCGCCTCTATTGCCGTGACAGACACATCCGATGCTTCTGGCGACCTGGACGGCAATACCTACAATGCGCAGCTGGCACTGTCCTCCGATAACGGTGATCCGATCGAGATCACCCGTGGTACGACCGGTACTCTGGCGGATCTGAATTCAATGGGTTTCCGCGAGTCTGGGCAGCAGGGTGTGATCGAAGGCGCGGGTATTACGTCGGATAATGCCGCAGCCGCCTGGGGGGTGGGGGATGTCTCCATTAACGGTGTGCAGATCGATGAAACCGACACCGATAGCCTGATCGGTAAGCTCGATGCGATCAACGCCTCCTCCGAAGAGACTGGTGTCACCGCGAACGCCTTTGCCACTTCCACACTGGATCTGGGTAATGTGAATATTGCCAGTGCATTTGAAGATGCGGGGTCTGATCTTACCGTTAACGGTGTTAATTTCGATCTAAACGGTGCTACAACCCTTGAGGAACTGGCGACAAAATTTAATGACGAGAGTGACAAAACCGGTGTAACTGCCACAGTTAATGGTACCAGCCTGATTCTGGAGTCCGATCAGGGCCAGATCACGGTGAACAAAGATTCTGCTTCTACGATCAATGGCTTGTCTGCCGCGACTGTGACAGAATTTATGGCAAGTGGCGCAGCGGTTTCCAATACGAGCTTTACATCAGCGCTAGGTGCGGCAAACACCATTGAGGTTGAAG
>JAGSHA010000428.1 GCA_023954795.1 Oceanospirillaceae bacterium
ATGATCATTCCTCTGCTTTCCCTTGTGGCTTGATCACGAGGTCTTTTAAGGCTTCATGAATCTCCACACTTCATTTGTTGTGCAACTGCATTACATCGGAACCTTCTTCGACTGCCACTGGGTACCTTTAATCACAATCACTTTAGGTGGTGCGACATAGGTACGTTTGGGTTTCGGTTTTGCTTTTGCGACCTGCTTCGGCTCTTCTACCGGATTACGCAAGGTCAGCTGGATGTTGCCTTCGCCACGTGCTTTTGCCAGCTGTTCTGCCTGTCTAGGCGTCACCTCCAGAGTCACGGCACGCACCACAACCGGATCGTTTTTATCAGTCCGGGCGGTCTGGTCAACCGCAAGCACCTTGATATCCTTAAGCACTGTCTCAGTAATGACGCGCTTGCTATTACCGGAAGATCGTGACGAAATTACATCCACCTTATTACCTGGTAGCAGGAAACCGGCCACACCTACGACATCATTTACTCGTACGGTAAACGCACGCATATTGGGTTCAATCAAGGCCGCTAAGGTTGCGCCTTCCAGGTGGTCAGAAACTCGTTCAATACGAATAATTTCCTCAGGCAACAAGATGTCTGTGGTGACTTTGCCAATCACATCATCAATGGTGTGGAAACTATTTTTCGGCGCGACATCATTAGGCATCATCACAACTTTAAGGTGACGTTTTTCGATCGTATGCCCATAGGGAATATCTAGAGCCGCCAGTACAACCGGCGTTCCTATCTCTTCCTGTTTCGCGACAGTTGTCTGTTGCGAACTGATCCAGTTGTTTGCAATCCACGCCGCACCAACGGCGAAGGCGATCGATAAGAAGAACAAGGTCAGCGTTCTGCGTTTAAACATGATTAAACCCTCCCTCGAGGCATTAACGTTCAGTCATCTGCTGTTGCTCATCCAGACTTACAAAGTAACTGTCCCACGCCCAGTCAAGGTGTTCAGGCTGTA
The DNA here is from genome assembly GCA_023954795.1 of Oceanospirillaceae bacterium. GTDB lineage: Bacteria > Pseudomonadota > Gammaproteobacteria > Pseudomonadales > Balneatricaceae > Pontibacterium. Next base: position 964 of record JAGSHA010000428.1, read on the forward strand.
ACTGGCCCTCTCCTCCTTGATACTGGAATCGATCCCAAGCCAGCCCCAACAGATCACGAGGGTGACAAGGGCGCAGAGCAACGCCTTTGGTTCCATGTAGCTGGTAAAGCGCGTAGTGCAATAACTCGGGGTCGAACGGAATGTTGCGCTCGGCACACTCCTGACGCCAAATCTGCTCGTAGTGGTTCGGCTCCAAAAATCCGAAGTACACCTTGTAACCAATGCGTCGCAGGAAGGCTTCATCAGCCAGATCCAGCGGATTGATGTTAGAGGAAAACACAACCACCTGATCAAACGGCGTCTGTACATGCTTACCCGCACTCAATGTCAGGTAATCTTTGTGTTCTTCCAGAGGCACAATCCAGCGGTTGAAGATCTCCATCGGCGTGGCACGTTGACGTCCCATATCATCAATGATGAAAATTCCGTTATTTGCTTTGAGCTGCAGCGGCGCTTGGTACTCCTTCAACACGCCATTAAAGCTCACTTCAAGCATCTCCATTCCCAGCTCACCACCGGTGATCACAACAGGTCGCTCACATAGTACAAAGCGTGCATCGTAATCATCATTGAGGCGCAAATTCGGATTGCTCTTCAATTCTTCAACCGGGTGGTGAATCAAAGGGTCAAACAAACTGACAACGCTGCCATCAATTTCCAGCGAGTAGGGTATAAGACAGCTGTCATCAAACAGCGCCATCATCTTCTGTGTAATGTAGGTTTTACCGGTACCAGCGGGTCCATAGATAAAGATCGCTCGACCTGAGTTCAGCGCAGGTCCTAGCTGTTCTTTAATCTCAGATTTGAGTGAAATTTTGGAAAAGGCGCGGCAGAAATGGTCGCGGGTCACGGTATAGTTATGTACGGACTGAGCCGCAACAACTTCACGATATAACTCGATAGGCACAGGTGCCGGACCGACATAACCACTCTTAGCAAACGCATCAACGGCATAATCACGACCACGCTGGGTCAGTCCGTAATACAGCTCTCGTTGCTCAAAACCTCGTGAATGAACCTCGATCAATACTTCCTTACGCAGGAAGCTGACGATATTCTCGATCACCGGGCCTGAAAGGGCCAACCGTTGCATTATTTGTTTGAGGGTTAGCAACCCCGCATCATTGATATGTTTAACAAAGAGTTCAGCCAAAAAGTGCAGGGAAAGCCCTGTTTCTTCCACCGTTGTTGGTCGCGGTGCACGTGTTCTAAGGCCGTTATCTTCTAATACATCTTCGTTAAGTAAATGGGAATTCATTGTCCTTCTCCCCACAATTGCCACCGATAGCTCAACTCGCTACTTAAGTGATAAAAGTCCAGCTCTGAGTACCAACCAAGTGCTAAAACGCATCCCCCCGCGATAGCTACACCAAAGGGGAAACGACGCCCTGCGATTGAGTCTGTGTTAGGACTAGAGATATGTTTGGAATGTATGGCCACTGCGTAGCGTTGCACAAACGCTGCCCACTCCCCTCTGCTGGTTATGAGCATCAACGCGTAGACACCTCCCAGACATAATCCAAAAGCAGCAGATAAAGCTGCAATTTTCACAGTCGTCAGGCTACCTACTGCTGCCATCAGCTTTACATCCCCAGCTCCCATGCCTCCCGTCAAATAGAAAGGTAGAAAGATGGCCAGTCCTACCGCCGCGCCAGCCAGCGCGGTAGTCAACCCGTCCATACCTAAAAACAGCGTTTGAAGAGTCAGGCCAATCAGCAAGGAACTGTATGTCAGCCAGTTGGGAATACGATTGCGGCGCAAATCCGTTAGCGCCGCAGTCATGAGTACCAGCAGGAGAAAAACAGTAGACAGATCGTATGTTAAATAGCCCAACATGATACTTTCCTCCCTCTCTGTCTCCGGCTGGTTTACATCAGTTCTTCAATCATCCTGATTAAGCACCATCACAATCAGTACCGCCTACATTGGTACACAGGGTGTTAATTGCACCGCCAACGGCAGTACCTAATTCAGTGAAAGATACAACCAAGACTGCGGCAACCAAACTACCCGCCACTGCGTACTCAACAGTGGTCAGACCTTCTTCTTCTTTCAGAAAAGCAATCAGTGTGTCTTTAAAAGTTTTCATTGTTCTGTCCTCGGGTTTTTGCATGTCCTGCTTGTTTGAATCAGCGTTCGCATGCAGGTATGTCAATCAACTCACGCTGGGAACTATAGGAGGGGATTTG
>JAGSHA010000181.1 GCA_023954795.1 Oceanospirillaceae bacterium
CCGCTAGACGCAGATTGATACGCAACACCACCACCCATGATGCCCGCACCTAATACTGCACTCTGCTTCACGGGTGCTGCCTGCTTGCACCAGCGCTTCGATTTTTTCTTCAGCAGCTGGTCGTTCATAAACAATCCAACCAGACTCTGAGCGGAATCAGACTGCGCCAGTGTAGCGAAGCCATCCACTTCCGCACCCAGTGCTTCAGGGAAATCCAGCGTACTGTGTCCAACCACCGTCTCCAGAATAACGCCCGCAGCTGGATAATTCGGGTCTAGCTTTTTACCGTACTTCTCACGCAGATCCGCAAGTTCGGTTCGTACTGCCAGAGAATCAACCAACGGCTGATGCTTACGCTCGCGGTTCTGGGCATAGTTCTTTTCACCCGCCATCGCTGCGTGCAACACCGATAACGCTTCCTGACGCAGAACCTCTGGAGCAGCGACAACATCAACTGCACCTTGATCCAATGCGATCTGTGATTTCTGAGGTTTACCGGTCATCGTCCACTGCAGCGCTGCTTCAGTGCCAACCAGGCGGCTCAACCGTACCGTGCCACCCCAGCCCGGACAGATACCCAAATTCACTTCCGGCAGGCCCACCCGCGCATCCGCGGCCAACACACGAAAATCCGTACACAACGCCAGTTCAAAACCACCGCCTAACGCCATACCATTTACGGCGGAAACGGTGGGGAAAGGCAGGTTCTCTAATGCACGAAAGGTTTTCTGCGTCCCGTTGATCCACGCTTTCAGTTCCTCCGCGGTCAGAGCGAAGTTGCTTTGGAATTCGGTGATATCGGCACCCACAATAAATGCAGGTTTTGCACTGCTGACCAGCAAGCCCTTAACATTTTTTGCTTCTGCTAACAGAGACACGGCCTCACCCAGTTCCTTCAGGGTCAGATTATTCAATTTATTAACAGACTCGCCCTGAAGGTCGAACTCAAGCTCGAACACACCGTAGTCTATGGATTTGAGGCTGACTGCCTGACCGTTATACATATTTGTTTCCTCACACGCCTGTCTGCACAAAAAAAACGGGCCATTGCTGGCCCCAAGGGACATTCATGTCCTACCAGAGTGCAAACAAGCCAAAATCAGTTATAGGCTTAAAAACAGCCATCCCTGGCCAAATGGAGTAAGAACCCCAGCCCAGTACGTTTAACCCGCAAAGAAGGGGATCGGGTTAAACGCGTTCAAACAATGCCGCGATGCCCTGACCGCCGCCGATACACAGGCTCACCATCGCATAGCGGCCATTCACACGGTTCAGTTCGTGCAACGCTTTCACCGTCACAACCGCACCGGTCGCACCGATGGGGTGACCCAGAGAGATACCACTACCGTTCGGATTCACTCGATCACGTGGCAGGTCCAGTTGCTGCGCAACGGCCAGTGCCTGAGCCGCAAATGCTTCATTCACTTCGTACACATCGATGTCATTCACGCTAAGCTCATTACGTTCCAGGATTTCCTGAATCGCTGGCACAGGACCAATACCCATGATCTTCGGATCAACACCCACCACGGAGTAATCAACCAACTTGGCCATGGCTTGCACACCCTGAGCCTCTGCTTCTTCGCGATCCATCATCACCAGCGCCGCAGCAGCATCATTCAAGCCAGACGCGTTGCCCGCGGTCACCGTGCCATCCTTCTTAAACACCGGCTTAAGCTTCGCCATGTCAGCGGGCGTGCAGTCGTAGCGAACATGCTCATCGGTATCGAATAAAGTCACACCTTTACGGCTTTTCAGCTCGACCGGCACGATCTGATCTTTGAAGTAACCATTTTCAATCGCGTTTTGCGCACGGTTGTGGCTCAGCGCTGCCAACTCATCCTGTTGTTCGCGGGTGATGCCATATTTTTCAGCAACGTTTTCAGCCGTAACACCCATATGGATGTGATTGAACGGACAGTGCAATGCCGCAACCATTGGATCAATCAACGCACCGTCACCCATACGCTGGCCGAAACGTGCGGTTGGAATGTGGTATGGCGCAAGGCTCATGGATTCGGCGCCACCGGCCACCACCGTGTCACAGATACCCAGCTCAATCTGCTGTGCAGCAGTCAGTACCGCCTGCAGGCCGCTGCCGCAGAGACGGTTCACGGTCAATGCGGGTGCTGTTTCAGGCAGTCCACCGTTCAGCGCAGCCACACGTCCCAGATACATATCCGCCGGTTCGGAGTGGATAACGTTACCGAAGACAGTTTGCCCAACGGACTCAGCTGCAATGCCTGCACGTTTAACCGCTTCGGCCACCAGCATGCCCGCCAGAGCACCCGGTTTTTGAGTTTTCAGGCTACCGCCGTAGCTACCAATCGCTGTCCGTACACCACTTACCACAACCACTTCACGTTTCTGCATGAGACTCTCTCTGATCTGCGCCGCGGCTGTCTAAAACTGCGTTCGCTTATTGTTTTGGAGTTAGCCGGATGATGCCGTGAATCATCCGTACCACAGTGTCTCCTAGTTTCATCTGAAGGCGGCCAATCAACAATAACGAAAGCAGCCTTATAGTTAACATTTTCGGACATTCAGGCTACACTGTTTCTAGATATTAAGCTTAGATCTTCAAGTCACCTGTCATATACGGACACAGGCATGAGTACAGAACGCCACTCTATTTCAATACATTTTGCACGCACGCTGGTCGCGTCAGCCAAACGTCATGGTGTTGATCATCAACAGCTATTGCGGTTTGCGGGTTTAAACGAACAGCTGCTGGAAAATCCGGGATTACGGATTACACCGGACCAGCTCAGCCGGATGATGCAAGAGATGTGGCGGATAGCCGATGATGAATTTATGTGCATGGGGAGTCAGCCTTCACGGCATGGTGTATTCACTCTCATGTCGAAACAAGCAGTGCGTTGCCGCAACCTGAGAGCCGTCTATCACCATCTGGGGCATTTTTATAACCTGGTGGCGGATGCATTAATTCTGGACTTTACGATCACCGACAACGAAGCCTGTTTTTCCCTACGCCTGACTGATCCGGACAGTGACCCGGACAATACGCTACGCGAGTTTTTGCTACTGCTCTGGCATCGTTTCCCCAGCTGGCTGATAGGACAGCGCATCCCCTTAAAATATGTCACGCTGGATTTCCCCGAACCTGCACACAGCGCAGAACACCGCCTGATGTATCCCTGCACCGCAAAGTACAACCAATCCGCCAACTGCCTGGTGTTCAGCACCGAGCTGCTGGATGAACCGGTGGTACAGACCCCGCGCACCTTAAGTGCCTACCTGCGCCGCGCACCACTGGACTGGTTTAAGCGACAGGCCTATTACCCGGTATTTACCCGCCGCGTGATGGATTACCTTGAACAAGCACCAGAGCTGGCGACAACTAATATGGATGATATTGCAGCAGAACTGCACGTGACTTCGAGGACGCTACGCCGAAAACTGGCCGATGAGGGCACCAGCTTTCAGGAGCTAAAGGATGATGTCCGGCGTGATGCCGCCATTCATTTTCTGAGCCAACCGTCGATTCCGATCTCTCAGATCTCGCGCCAGCTGGGTTTTTCCGAACCGGCAGCGTTTACCCGTGCGTTTAAACAATGGACCGGCGTGCCGCCCAGCGTCTACCGTCGGACCTAACCGCCATCACACTGACGACGGTCGCTACTCGGTACGTATTCTTCAGATACACCGATACTGGTGAACGTCGTTCTCATCCAACCAGCGTTCAATTTTCTGCTCTGCCAACAGATAATTCAGATGGGCCAGACATTCACCACACCCTAAGAACAGATCAAAGATCGAGAGCTTACGCGGATACAGGATCTCCACCAACTGCATCACGTTTCGCGCCTCTACACAGGAATTCAGCAACAGGTCCAGTGTTTCGATATGGCCCTCAGTGAGCTGATCCAATCGACGATGCAGACCAAAAAAAGGGTATTCGTGGGACGGCAGTACCAGCGTATCATTCGGCAGTATTTTTAACGCATCAAGCGAACCGAGCCAGTGATTCAATGGATTGCCATCGGGGTCCTGCGCCCGGGTGCTCACATTGGAGCTAATCCGTGGCAACACCTGATCACCTGAAATCAGTACGCCCTTGTCAGCACAATACAGTGATGCATGTGCAATAGTATGGCCTTCAGAGACAATCACCTGCCAGCGCTCACCTGCGATTGAAAGTGACATTCCGTGAGATAGCCACTGCGGGTCTTGAGGCAACACATCAAAGAGTCCTGCAATCGATCCGCCGATATCCAGCAACGTGGTCGCCTTCTTCGCATCCATCCCCATATGATGAAAGAACTGAACCCGATCAACCTGCTCGTCTGGTTCAGGCGCGTGAGCCTCTGCCACAAAGTGAGTGGCAAAATCATATTCAGGGCGCGTGATCAGTAAGGGAGCATCCCAGTAGCGACATAACCATCCCGCCGCCCCCAGATGATCAACATGTGAATGGGTGGCGATGACCCGTGTAACCGGCTTGCCTTGCAAATGCTCATCAAATACAGATTCCCATACCTGCTCAGTCTGCGGCCCTGCGATACCACAATCGATGGCCACCCAGCCATCGCCATCTGCCAACAGGTAAAGGTTGATATGGTCTAAATCAAATGGCAGCGGCATACGTAACCAGAGAATACCGGGGGCAATCTCAACCACAGCCCCTTTAGCGGGCGTATCAAAGTCAGCGGCAACGACTGCGTTCATAGCAACCTCATTCACAGATAAAAAACAGACCGGTCTTTGTATAGCACCCGGAACAAACAATCAGTCTGCAACGCCATTCCGCAGCGCACAATATCGAAATCAGTCATTTAGTTAACTTAATCGGACATGCTCTCACCCTATCGAAGCCAATCTACTGAGATATCGCTACGCCTTTCAGACCCTACTAACCGTTGAAACCTCCCCTTTTAAACGCCTGTAACAACGATCTCGCTTAGATTTCTACGGCCCCTTTCGTGACTCGTCTAAATCGTCGCATATACTTAATCCAATCGGCTTTGCATTCCATTGACTCCAAGAAAGGAATCTCATTATGGAAAGACCAGACCTCCCCTTCCCAAAAGTCATGCTGTTTGACTGGCATGGCACCCTGGTAAATACCCACGATGCCATGTATCAGGCCATTGAAGAGATGCTGTCTCAGGTAGACGAATTGGATCTGGTCCGACATCTGCGTCCTGAAGCAGAAGCCAAAACCAAAGAAGATGAGAAACTGCTGCGCTACATCCGCATCTTCCGCCACCTGCATCCACGTGTATTGGCCGAACAACGCATCTCCCGTACCGACATATTTGATGCACTGTTTGGCGAAAACGAAGAAGCCAATGCCATCGCTCACCACGCTTATAACGAGTGTTATCGCAATCACTACGGCAAGGTCTATCCATTCCAGGATGGCGTATATGGCTATCTCTGCTATCTAAAAAAACGGGGTATCAAACTGGGTGTGGTGACCAACCGCAGCCGTGAGTTTCTCGACCACGAACTGGCTCATATCGACAATGGCCGCTGGAAAAACCTGTTCGATACCAGCTTATGTGGCAATGAAGCGCGCCGTTATAAACCCGCACCTGACCCACTTATTGAGGCCATTGAATCGCTGGATGAGTCGGTAGGCAAGGATGTTTGGTATGTCGGCGACAGCCTGACGGATATGATCACCGCCAGCAAGGCAGACATCACAGCGGTCTTTTACAATGGCGCCTTATGGGATGCACCGTGGTTTGAATACACCTTCTCGGTAGTCGACCATGATGAACACCGACCGGATCATATCGTCCACAGCTTTGACGATCTGATTGATCAGGTTGAAGCCGCGCAAGGCCCCATCGATTCCGCCCTCACCGCCCAGCGCCCAGCCCGACTACCCCCTTTACAGCCGCCACCCCCACGGGAAGAGCCAGACTGGCATCCGGCCTTAGCAAAACTGACCTATCCCAAGGTCGTGCTGTTCGACTGGCACGCCACCCTGGTCGATACACTGGACGCTATGTACCATGCCGTGGACGATATGTTGAAGGAGCTGCGTGAACTGGGGTTACTTGACCATCTGGTCGAACCGGATCACTGCAAATCACCCGATGATATGCGCCTCGTTGAATATGTGAGAGACAATCTGAGCCTGCATCCCAAGATCAAACTGGACCGCAAGATCTCTCGCACTGACATCTTCGAGATCTTGTTTGCCGACAACCAGGCCGCCAAGCAGCTGGCCCATCAAGGGTTTACCAAACACTACCGCAAATATTACGGCACGGCGCTTCCCTTTGAGCCCAAAGTCAAACAGGTCCTCGAAGGGTTACGCGGTCTGGGGTTAACCGTGGGCGTCATCACCAATCGCGACCGGGAGTTCTTTGTTCACGAACTTAATACCATCGACGGCAACGGTTGGGCAGATCTATTTGATACCGATATCTGTGGCGACGATACGGTAAAACGTAAACCCCACCCTGATCAGGTATTCAAAGCAGCAGACAATCTGGATATCCCGCTGGGTGCGGATGTCTGGTACGTGGGGGATAGTACAACCGACGTGATCGCCGCAAAATCTGCCGGGATCACCAGTGTATTTTTTAACGGTGCACTGTGGGATCAGCCCTGGTTGAACAAGATCTTTCC
>JAGSHA010000386.1 GCA_023954795.1 Oceanospirillaceae bacterium
AAGCCAGTGAGCTGATCTATCAGCCCAGCTATGACTCCCGTGCCACCGCATTGGCGTACGGTGCCCGTACCCTCTATGAGCTGATGGGTATCTGGGGCAGGTTGCGCGAACATCTGAGTCCGATTGAGCATATCCACGTATCTGATCGCGGACGCTTTGGTGCGGCCCGTTTACATGCTGAGGACGAGCATGTCTCTGCGCTGGGTTATGTGGTTGAAAATCACTGGTTGGGTCGGGTGTTGCTGGATCGTTTGCAGCAGCCGGATGCTGGGCGGGTGGATTTTATCTGCCCGGCAGAGGTGATGGATATCCAGCCCGGTGCCGAGCAGATGGGGCTGAGTGTAAAGCACAACGACGAAGTGCAGCAGTTAACCGCTGAGCTGGTGGTGATGGCTGATGGTGGACGCTCCGAGTTGCGCGAACGTATGGGGATCGGTTATCAGCAGGCGTCTTATGGCCAGCATGCAGTGATCGCCAACGTGAGTCCTGATCGAAGCCACGAAGGTGTGGCGTACGAACGCTTCACCGACTCAGGCCCTATGGCGTTGTTGCCACTGGAAGATGAAGGTGGTCAGCACCGTTGTGGTCTGGTGTGGACGGTGCCCGACGATAAGGTCGAAGAAATACTGGCATTGGACGATGATGCGTTTATCGAACGCCTGCACGAGCGTTTTGGTTATCGGGCCGGGTGTTTTGTACACGTGGGCGAACGTCATGCCTATCCGCTGAAGCTAGCGGTTGCCGATGAACAGGTGCGTGCGGGGCTGGCGGTATTGGGTAACGCGGCGCATGCGCTGCACCCGATTGCGGGTCAGGGCTACAATCTGGCCATGCGGGGTGTGGTTGCATTGGCTGATCAGATCATCGGAGCGCGTAAGCAGGGGATTTCGGTAGGTGATCTGGGTATTCTGCAGGCATTTTATGAGCAGCAGAGTTATGACCAGCAGCGGACTATCGGTCTGAGTGATCAGGTGATGAAACTGTTTTCGAACAATAATCCATTGTGTGCATTTGGCCGTGATCTGGGATTGCAGTTGCTGGATATCTGTCCGCCGGCAAAGACCGTGTTTGCTCGTGGTGCGATGGGATTAGATATGCCCGCACCCGATTTGAAATAAAGCCAACGCTGATATAGCAAAAGTAGAACAACAGCAAAGTGAAGAGAAAACAATGAGCGCAGCAGAGCAGGTTGATATCGTCATTGTGGGTGCAGGCATGGTCGGGGTCACTCTGGCCACGGCGTTAGCCCCTTCCGGCTTGAATATCTGGTTGCTGGAGCAGCGTGAAGGCGATCCTGCCGGTTATCCTGCGGTGGTTCACCAGCAGCAGGCCAAAGGCTACGATCCCCGTGTCAGTGCGCTGACCTGTGCGTCTCAGCAGATTCTGACCTCGGTGGGTGCCTGGCCTAAAATGCTGGATTACCGCGTGAGTCCTTATACCGGTATGGATGTCTGGGATGGCGAAGGGACCGGCCATATTCACTTTTCTTCGAATGAACTGCACGAGCCTTGTCTGGGGCATATCGTTGAGAACCGGGTTACGCTAGCTGCACTGTATGAAGTGTTAGGGGAGCATGACAACCTGCATTTTCAGTCGGGTGTAGCGGTGAATACACTCTCTGAGCCTGATCTGGCCGCCGGTGGTTTGCGGATGCTGGGGTTAAGTGACGGGCGGATCGTACAGACACCGCTAGTGGTGGCGGCGGATGGTGCACTGTCCCGCACCCGTCAGTTAGCCGCGATTCCGATGATGGAATGGGATTACGGTCATCATGCGATTGTGACGACCATTCGTACAGAGCAATCTCACCAGCATACGGCGTGGCAGCGGTTTACCGAAGACGGTCCGTTGGCGATTCTGCCGTTGCACGCGGATGAGGATGATCGGACCAGCTCGATTGTTTGGTCCACGTCTCCCGGTCATGCCAACGAACTGATGGCTCTGGACGATGGGGCATTCTGCGCGGAGTTGTCGCGTACGTTTGAGCATCGTTTGGGTGATGTCGAGTGGGTGGATCAGCGCCATGTGTTCCCACTGCGCCAACGTCATGCCAAGTATTACGTGCGGGAAGGATTTGCTGCGATTGGGGATGCTGCGCATACCATTCACCCGCTGGCCGGGCAGGGCGTGAATCTGGGATTGCTGGATGCTGCGTCTCTTGCGGAGGTGTTGCTGGATGCCTCTGAGCGTGGAGAATCTTACGGGGCTGAAACGGTATTACGTCGGTTCCAGCGCGCCCGTCAGAGTGACAATCTGCAAATGTCGGCGGCGATGGAGAGCTTTAAGCGTCTGTTTAATGCTGAACAACCGGCCGTGCGACTGCTGCGCAACATGGGGATGAACCTGCTGGATAAAATGGCACCGGTGAAAAATCACATCGTGATGGATGCGATGGGTTTGCGGGGTAATTTGCCTCGCTTGGCACAGCGCCCGATCCGTCACTGAGTATTAAGCGGGCTTTTGCGGCCCGCGTCCCTCTCTCGATATCCTCCAGCGCCTGTCCCGGTGTGGCTTTGAGACGATGGTCTAGCGCCCGACCACGATCAAAGATTGATCTGATCGCCAATTGCCTATAAATTGTCATCCCTTTTTCTTTTAGTTTCGCGACAGCTGTACGGGTCGCCCAGTGTATTCACAATAAGAGTTTCAGCTATGGGCAATAAAACCGCGCTTTACCAGGCACATGTTGATATGGGTGCCAAGGTTGTTGATTTTGGTGGCTGGGATATGCCGCTGCATTACGGTTCACAGATGGATGAGCACAACGATGTCCGTAACGATGCGGGTATGTTTGATGTGTCCCACATGACCGTAGTGGATGTGACGGGTGCTGATGCTAAAGAATTTCTGCGTCACCTGTTGGCTAATGATGTTGCTAAGTTACAGGCCAAAGGTAAGGCTCTGTACTCTGGAATGCTGAACGTTGATGGCGGTGTCATCGATGATCTGATCATTTATCTGATGACTGAGCCGGGCGTATCCGGTGAGTGGTTCCGTGTGGTGGTGAATTGTGCCACGCGTGAAAAAGATCTGGCATGGATGGCAGAACAAGCCGCGAAGTTTGATGATGTTGCGTTGACTGAGCAGCCGGAACTGGCGTTGATTGCAGTACAAGGTCCATCGGCACTGGCGCGCGCTAAAGTGGCAGTGACCGAGTCGCGCGCTACACTGATTGACAGCCTGAGCGTATTCCAGGGTGTTGAGTCCGAAGGCTGGTTTATCGCCCGCACCGGTTATACCGGTGAAGACGGGCTTGAAGTGATGCTGCCCGAAGATGAAGCGGCTGATTTCTGGCAGGCGCTGGCGGATGCCGGTGTCAAACCAACCGGTTTGGGCGCACGCGACACCTTGCGTTTGGAAGCAGGCATGAATCTGTATGGTTCCGATATGGACGAAACGGTTTCACCGCTAGCGGCCAACATGGGTTGGACGGTCAGTTGGGAGCCTGAAACGCGCAACTTTATTGGTCGTACCGCGCTGGAAGCCCAGAAGCAGGCAGGCGTCGAGCAGAAACTGGTGGGTTTAGTGCTGGAAGGCCGTGGTGTGCTGCGGGCACATCAGAAAGTTATTATTGACGGTGTTGGCGAAGGTGAAATTACCAGCGGTAGTTTCTC
>JAGSHA010000481.1 GCA_023954795.1 Oceanospirillaceae bacterium
AAAGACAGCACACTAAACAGGGGAATGGTCAGCTCGGTCAGATTCTTGATCTGGTTGAATGCTGTTACCGGATACCCTTCGCGAAGATAAAAGACCTGCCAGCCGTTTAAACGCTCTAAAGGGGCCTTTTCCAGCACAAAATCACGCTCATTCACTTTGATACGCCCCGCACCATCGACTTGCTCGAAGCCAAGGCTTTCAATACGCGTATCACCAAACTGTCGTGATGAGAGCACCTGTTTCTGCTGGATTTCGCTCAGAGGCCATAAGCTTTTCAGGATCCAGTCAGAGTTCGTGGCCGCAAAGACGATACCCTGTGAATCCACCAGCATCAGGTTGCGTCGCTCTTTGGTAAGTTCTTCGTCAATTCGATCGGCTGCCAATTTGACAACCATCACACCGAGGGTGTTGTCCTGTTCATCAGCCATTAACTGACTGAAATAAACACCCCGTTTGCGCGTGGTGACTCCATACGCGGCGTAGATATCCTGTCGCTGGGTCAACGCATTTTTAAAATAGGGGCGGAAAGCAAAGTTTTTCCCTTTGAGAGGAACGGGACCAATATCCGAGTTGTGGATCGTGATCGTACCTTTGTCATCAAGTGCGTAACAAATTGAGGCTTTTTGGGTACGACAGACCAGATCAAGTAGGTAACGCCCTTTTTGCTCACCTTCGGTAGACGTTTCATGCATGTAATCGCGCAGGGCGGGTAATCCTGCTACGGTTTCAACCAGACGTTGCTGATTTTCCAGAAAGACATCCAACTTACTGGCAACAACCTGCGCATCGCGCTGCCCTTCTTTACGCTCAAGCTGAACAGTCAGCAATGCGGCCGAGTAGTGATAGTTAAGATACACACTGACAACCGCGGCTAAGGCACACACAACAGTCAACGCAAATAGAATGCCTTTTTTATTCATACAGATACCAATACGCGAAATCCATCTCGTTGAATACCACTACCACCATTATTTTTAAACCGTCTCGTTACCTGAGACGATATATTTCAGCTAATTCTCTGACTTTAATACGTCAATTCCCTAACAATAGCGCCACATTCTATGTGGCATTGCATGATCAAGCCAGTGCGCCAACCCAGACCGCCTGCGTCGGTTTGTCGCTGGTTATGCAGCATCGGCAATTTAACGTAAAATGGGTTCAGCGATTGCAGGTGCATCCGTGCTACATACACTGTCCGTACACCTGCCCTGAGATGGCTCAGCCGCTAGGAAAAATATCTGCGCTGAACCGTTAGAAACTTAATACATCCATAAGAGAGTTCCACTATGCCTCTGCTCGACAGTTTTACGGTTGACCACACCCGTATGAACGCACCTGCTGTCCGTGTTGCAAAGTCCATGACCACCCCAGGCGGAGATACCATTACGGTATTCGATCTGCGTTTCTGCCGTCCGAATGAAGAAATTCTGACCGAACGTGGTATCCACACGCTGGAACATCTGTTTGCTGGCTTTATGCGCGATCACCTCAACGGCCCAACTGTTGAAATTATCGACATCTCACCAATGGGCTGCCGCACCGGTTTCTATATGAGTCTGATCGGCACACCGGATGAGCAGCAGGTTGCTGAATCCTGGTTGGCAGCGATGGAAGATGTCATGGGTGTACAGACTCAGAATCAGATTCCTGAACTGAACGAATACCAGTGTGGCACCTACGCAATGCACTCACTGGAAGAAGCAAAAGCGATTGCCGAAGACATTAAATCCCGCGGCGTTGCAGTGAACTCCAACGACGAGCTAAAACTGGATCCGAAGTTCCTGCAGGAACACAGCTGATTTCCAGTGCGGAGTTATCCCCGGCATCTGTGGATAACTCCGTGCAAAAGCTCCGCGTATATTGCCCTGCCCCAGCGCTAGTAAGGGGTCGGGGATTCTGATGATCTTTTATCCACCCCTCTCGCCAGAACATTTCAGAGTCATTTTTTATGTCTAAAAAAGTCTATTGCATGGCACAGTTTCAGCCTAAGCCGGGTAAAGAAGCTGAACTCTTCAGCGTACTGCAGTCACTGGAACCTAATACCCAGCGTGAAGACGGCTGCATTCAGTATACGGTGACACGCCACATCAGCAGCCCTTTCGCTGAAGGCAGCAGTTTCCCCATCGTGTTTAACGAAATTTGGCAAGATAATGCCGCCTTTGAAGCGCACTGTCAGCGCGCTGAAATTGTTAACTTCTTTGAAACTCAGTGTGTAGCAGAAGACGGTCTGGTCGCAGATTTCAATGTATGCGTTTACTCAGACGAACCCGCTAATTACGACCGCCCACAGCTCGACATCTGATTGCTAAAACGGCTTTCCAGACCTCCGATTTAGGA
>JAGSHA010000116.1 GCA_023954795.1 Oceanospirillaceae bacterium
ACTCATAAGGTAACCGTTGAAAACGGCGTGTTGTCGCCACGAGATCCACCTGCAAACTTCCTTTTCGCTCGGGCAGATATACGTGGGGGGTAAGTTCGTCAGGCACGGTATCAACACCGGTCGCACTGAGAAGTGTCGCCAGTGCCGCAGGGCCACAATGATATTTTGTCTGTGGAAAGAAAGGTGTGTCTTTCAACTCGACAGAGGTGGGCAGTTGATGCAGGTTACTGGCCTGCTCACGCCAGACACCTTTGCTGCTACACCCCGCCAGAAACAGGCTTCCTACAATCAGCCATATATTGAGTTTGTGCACATTCAGGAGTGCGGATAACCTGATCATCGAATCGGTTTAACAAAGGTGAATATGTCTGTCGCACCCAATGCATCAGTGATGATGAATACGATAAAGAACAGGGCGGCCAAGCCCACAATCCCTTCACCCGCCGGTAACTCATCCAGCTTCGCATTGAGCATCGCCACCTCGGCATCACTCATGCTACGGACCCGTTCCGCCGCCATCGACGCATCCAATCCATAGGCCGTTAGCTGCTGTTGCAACTCATCCTTTTGCAGCAAGGAGATCAAGCGTGTCCGCTCAGCATCACCCTGCTGCGCCTGTATCGCTTGGTCGGTCGTGATCATTGCCGCCTGTGCGACGGGCAACTGTATAAGGCCCAGCATCATGATAAGAACTGAAGCCACAATCTGCTTTGTTTTCTTCATTTCCGCTCACCATCAAACTGATTAAGAGTTTTCTAAGTATAGGAAAGAAAGACAATCTGACCGGAACAGCCCGAAGTCATGAATCGGAGAAGAAGGTTCAAAACAAAAAAAGTCCGGGGATAAGCCCGGACTTTTTTACACCTAGTAACGCATTAAATGTGAGATCAGTCGTTGCGCACGATCACCACAGAACACCCCGCATGACGTACCACACGCTCCGCATTGGAGCCAATGAAGTAGCTGCGAATGCCCGGCTTACGCGCCATCATCACAATCACGTTGACGGCCAACGCTTGCGCGGTTTCAAGGATCTGGTCGTGTGCGGTTCCCTCACAGCAATGGCTAAATCCGATCAAACCTTCCGGTAGCTCAGCCAGCAATCGATCCATCGTCTGTTTAGCGTCACGATGATGGTCAGCAATGCTTTGCTCATTCAGATGGGGATAACCGGCGCTGTGGATCAGGCTTTGATCCACATAGAGCATATGCACTTCCGGCGACTCACCCTCCGTCATTTTGACCGCCACGCGCATCAGCTCCCGGATATGATCTTCATGGGACAGATCTACCGGCAAAAGCACTTTATTAAACATCAGGTTAACTCTCCCCCATTACGGTATTTGGCAACCAGGTCACAATCTCCGGAAAGACCATGCACAGTATCAACACCGTAAGATTCAACAGGATAAACGGCGTGACCGATTTATAGATCTCAGACATACCGATATCCGGCGGCGCAATCCCCTTAAGATAGAAAAGCGCAAAACCGTAGGGCGGCGTCTGAACCGCGATCAGAATATTGATGATCATCAGCACGCCAAACCAGATCGGGTCATACCCCAGGGAAACAGCGATCGGCGTGAATATCGGCGCGCACATCAGGACGATGATGAATTCATCGATGATGAAGCCCAACAGCAGCATGATCAGCTGGAACATGAGAATGATCATGATCGGCGGCAGATCCAGACCTTCGGTAAAGCCCGCCACCATATTCTGTACCCCCATCAACAGATGGAAGTTGCTGAATACCGACGCACCAAAGATGATCCACATCGCAACACTGACCAGCGTCGCCGTCTGAAACCCCGCGTGAAGAAACATATCCGCTTTAAAGCGCTTAAAGATGATCGCTAAAAAGATCGCACCCACCACACCAATCGCACCGGACTCGGTAGGTGTCGCAATACCCGTGATGATGCTGCCCAACACGGCAACAATCAGCACCATCGAAAACAGCCCGTCACGCGCGATACGTAGCTTTTCTTTCCCCTTGAGTTCGGGTTGCTCAGCAATATCTTTATCCAGCGGTGCGCGACCCGGGTTCAGCATGCAGCTGATCACCACGTAGAGAACCATCAGCAGCACCGTCAGCAAGGCGGGCAACATCGCCCCCAAAAACATCCGGCCCACCGAGTTCTGCGTTGATGCGGCAAACATGATCATCGGAATACTGGGTGGAATGAGGATACCCAACCCGCCACCGGCCATGATCACACCCAGTGCCAGACGTTTGTTGTAACCACGTTCCAGCATCGGTTTCAGCGCGATGCTGCCCGATGTCATAATCCCCGCGCCGATAATACCTACCATGGCACCGATCATTGAGCATACGCCGATCACACTGATCGCCAGAGAGCCTCGTACACGCCCAATCAGCATCTGACTGAAGTTAAACATCGCATCACCGATGCCCGATTTAGTCAGCAGCTGCCCCATGTAGATATACAGCGGAATGGCGAGCAGGATAAAACTGAAATAGGTCGCTTCCAGCGTCGAAGGGATGACATTAAAAATACCGTCCCCCCACGTCATGTAGCCAACCGCCATTGCGATGCCACCCAACGCAAGTCCGACCTGAGCACCCAACGCAAAAAAGACCAGGATGCATAACAACAGCACCACGGTTAACATCTCAATGCCCATTGGCAACCTCCTCAAGCAGTGGACGACCGGTCACCAAAAAGAACAGTTCAGCCAGCATATCTCTGCACAATTGCGCGATAAACAAGGCGCCTGCCACGCACATCATGACCCAGAAGTGAAACATCGGAGGCGCCCATTCGCTCTGTCGGCGATAGTCGAATTCCAGCGCCTCTTCGTATTTTCCAAAACACATATAAACAATCAGAACTAAGAAGAAGACGCCCAATGCGTAGGAGATCAGGTTGAACACACTGCGGGTTTTATGCGACACCTGAAGGTAGAGAATATCGACATTGATATGTGCACGATTCTGCTGCGCATGCGCGCCACCCAGTGCAGCGATATAACCAAACATGAAGAGCGACAGATCAAATGCCCAAATGGTTGGACTGTTAAGTACATAGCGGGAAAACACCTCGAAAGCCACCACCAGCGCAAGCAACGGCATGAGCAATGAGGCCAGTTTTCCGCACCCTTTTACCAAGGCATCAATGCTTCGGCAGAAACCTCTAAGAAAAGACATAACCATAGATTCACCTGCAACGAATAAGGGTGCCGTAACGGCACCCTATCCAAAGCTTCGTCGGACTTACTGACCGTTACGAAGAATATCGATCAGCTGCTTGCTGTATTTGTCTTTTGACGCGTATTCGTCCCAAAGACCGGCACCGGCGGTTGCCCACGCTGCGCGGTCTGCATCTGATGGCTCAGGACTCCACTTGAGGCCTTTGGACTCCATTTCAGCCACCGCTTCAGATTCCCACTGTTTAGATAAACGTAACTGATCAGCAGCATGCACCTCGGTCGCTTTACGTACCGCGGCTTTCAGGTCGTCCGGCAGCTTTTTCCATGCACCACGATGTACAACGATTGGCAGTACCTGTGCGCCAGCCAGCGGCAGGCGGTACATATACTTCGCGACTTCCACATGGTTACCGTCACGGTGATCGATCATGTTGCTGCCGATTGAACCGTCGATAACACCGGTCGCCAAACTGGTGTAGATCTCACTCCAAGCCAGCGACACCGGGGAAGCACCCAGATTACGCAGGAACTTGCCGTAAGCACCCGGCGCGCGAATTTTCAGGCCTTTGAGGTCTTCTACCGAGTTGATAGGTTGTTTAGTCAGCACATACACCGGAGGCTGAATATACGGCTCCAGCCATACCATGCCCTGAGAGCCATACGCCTTGGTCAGCACCTTGTCCCAACCCTTGTCATGAAACAGGGTCTGAAGCTCTTTCGGATCATCCGTACCACCCGGCAAACCAATCTCAACAACACCGGCCGGCAATTCGCCCGCATGCATCGACTGGAAAGGGGCTCCCATCGTGATCAAGCCAGACTTCACCGCACCCAACAGACCGCTGGTGCCAACACCTTCACCAGAGTAAAGCACTTGCACTTTGATGCGCCCATCGGACATCGTCTCGATGTTTTTTGCCAGGCTTTCGTATACTTCACCAAATGCAGTGCCCCGCCCGTATAAGTTACTGAAGCGCCAATTGTGTTCGGCAGCAGACACATCGGCAGCGACAGTACTTAGACCCAGAGTCATTGCTAAAGCAGACGTTGAGAGCTTCTTTTTTATCTTTTTAAACATATCTCACCCTTGTGGTACATCAACTAATGGAAGACTTTGATTGTGTCCGTCTACCTTCCCAAATCTCCCTTTCTGGTTAAATCTTGTGCTCTCGACGTAAAGGTTCGTCAAATTTTACGTAACGGCGGCATTAGATATATATTTCCAAACATAAGTGCCTATAATTTTGACTCTGACAGCAGTAGTTACAGGTCTCGATGATGGCAACAAAAGCACTAGGACAACTGGGCGATTTTGAAATTAAGCAGTTAAAGGTCTTTAAGACAGTGGTGGAATGCGAGGGGTTTTCCGCCGCAGAAACAGAGCTCAACATCAGCCGTCCCACGATCAGCAATCACATCGCCAATCTGGAATCTCGTCTCAATATGAAGTTGTGCAAGCGGGGACGTGGCGGCTTTGCATTGACGGAGGAAGGAGCCGTTATCTACGACCAGATCACGCTATTGTTAAGCCAGCTTGATCAGTTCAGAAATACCATCAACAACCTGAGTACCAGTCCATCCGGGCAGCTGCGCATCGCATTTAGCGACTGGCTCAGTATCGATGAACGTTGCATGCTGCCAAAGATATTCCAACAATTTCACAGGCAGGCGCCTGATGTAGAGTTGCTGATTGAAGTGGAACATATGACCGCCATGGAAAAGATGGTGCTGAACAACCATCTGGATGTGGCCATTATCCCCTATCACCGCCGTTTAGAAGGACTGAACTACATCCACCTGTTTACCGATGTACATTATGTTTACTGTGGCGAGGAACACCCTTTATTCGAGGTGCCCGAAAACGAGATAACCGATGAGATGGTCAATCAACATAAGTTGATTCATGCAGGTTTGAAGCCTCACGAAGAAGTCTATCAGCAGCTATCTCAGATGAACCTTGGGGGCGTGTCATACTTTTATGAAGCCCGCATTGCACTGCTGCTGTCAGGCTGCTTTATCAGCTTCCTCCCAGAGGAGATCGCCAGGCCTTATGTGGAGAAAGGGCAACTCAAAGCGGTTGCGAAGGAGACTAAACAGTTTCTGTTAGGGGTTGCGGTAATTAGCAAAAAATCCACTCAACCCAACCGGGCGAAGGAGCTGTTTTTACAGACCATTGGGGAACTGCATCACGATGCGGAAGATGCACCGCCCTATTAAAAAACGAGTGCTGAGTTGAAACAGTCCATGAGACCGATCAGAACACTCTGAAAGCCAACTCACTTACCTCCCCGGGCGGGCAAACGGTAAATGAGTTGGTTACTGTAAACGTTGACGCCGTTTACATCAGTTCACTCGGGTCAATCACAACCCCAAGAGAGTTTTTATCAACAATCTGGCCTTTAGCCGTCTCTCTGTAACGGAACGTCACTTTTTTACCCAGCTCAATTTCCACTGTTTTATCAAGTGACTGATAACTGTATTCCTGAGCATCAACCGTCAGCATGTGGATGTAATATTGCGGCATTCCAACCCAATCATTAAAAGGTCCGGTGGTTGCCACACTTTCCAAAATTCCCCGACCGACTAGCTTCGGATTGGCGTTCTTATATCCGCCTCTTCCCCGGCCTCTAGGAGAGCCTGCCATATATACTCCTGTTTACTTTTTTTACTAATAAAGACTGCTGCCTATCAATTGGCATCGTCCAGATGTGGACATTACCATAACTTATCGCACCTGTGTTCCCTGTTGTGCGGCAGCGACTAATGCCTGACCAAAGGCGATACCGCCATCATTGGACGGTAGTCTCTGATGGGTCATCACTTCAAGTCCGGCGGCAGTCAATTGCTGATGCAAGTCACTGAACAATAAACCGTTTTGCATTACGCCCCCGCTGAGCGCAACGGCGCTAAAGGTGTGCTGCTCACGCAGGTTCAAAACCTGCCTAACCACTGCGTTGGAAAATCCTTTATGGAAAGCATACGCCATATCTGCACAGGTGCGCGTGCCTTCGTTCAGATCCATCAATAACTGCTGCCAAAAGGAGGCTGGATCAATCTGATTCACAGACCGATCAAGGGTCAGCGAATAAGGGAGAGAATCGGGATTGCCTTGTCGGGCCAACGTTTCCAGCTCGATGGCGGCCTGCCCTTCGTAGGATATTCGTTCTGCATGGCATCCCAGCGCTGCAGCCACCGCGTCAAATAGGCGCCCCGCAGAGCTGGTGATTGGACTGTTAAGCCCTTTCTCGATCATTTTATCCAGCGTTGCGCAGGGTTTATCCACCAGCATAGGAAATAATGCCGCCAATTGATCTTGTGTTATTTTTGGCTGAGCCTGTTTCACCTGTGCATAGAGGCATCGCCAGGGTTCACGAATCGCCTGTACGCCGCCGATTAACGGAAACGGTCTGAGATGGGCCACACGCTCTATCTGTTGATAACCACCGAGTAAAAACTCGCCTCCCCACAATGTGTCGTCCAGACCAAAACCGGTACCGTCGAGACAGATCCCCAATACCGCATCACCCTCAAGCGGATAGCCGTTTTCACCCAGACAGGCGGCCAGATGCGCGTGATGATGCTGCACTTTAATCAGATGATTGCCCTGCTCCTCAATCTGCTCTCCTAATTTGCTGGATAAATATTCCGGATGCAGATCGCAGGCATACAGTGAAGTTTGATGTTGATACAGGTTTTGATAGAGGCTTAGGGTGTGCTGGTATTGCTCATAGGTTCGAGCATCTTCCAGGTCCCCCAGATGCTGCGTCACAATGGCACGACCGGATTGCAGCAGACAGAGGGTGTTTTTTAGCTCAGCCCCCAAGGCAACCAGATCGGGAACGGATTCAAAGCCCGGCGGCAACGCGAGTGAGGTCGGCGCGTAACCTCTTGCCCGGCGTAAATAATGACTGTGGTCATCAATTTGGCGTACTACGGAATCGTCCACCCGGTTTTGAATCGGGCGGTCATGCATCAGAAACAGATCAGCGATCTCCCTAAGCTGCTCGCGCGCGTCGTCATTGCTCATCGCCTGTGGAGCGCCTGCACGGTTGCCGCTGGTCATCACCAACGGTTGTGACAGCGTTTCCATTAGCAGCAGATGCCCCGGTGTGTAAGGCAGCAGAAATCCCAATTGATACTGGCCGGGGGCAACACTGTCCGCCAGACGCGGGCGGTTAGTTGTAACGGCATCCATCAACACAACAGGCGCCTCACAACTCTGAAGCAATTCAGCAGCAGCTTCATCCACCACCGCATACTGCCCTATCACCTCCAGATCCCTTCCCATCAGGGCAAACGCTTTATCAGGACGATGTTTACGCCGACGTAATTCGGTCACCGCGTCTGCGTTGGTTGCATCGCACGCCAGGTGAAAACCACCCAGTCCCTTAATCGCAACGATCTTGCCATCGTTCAGTTCCCGTGCCAGCGAATGAAACGGATTATCCGTCTCTACCGGTGCACCCGAGTGATCCTCCAGCCATACCTGCGGTCCGCAGGTAGCGCACGCATTGGGCTGTGCATGAAAACGCCGATCAGCAGGGTTTTCATATTCCGACAGACACTCAGGACACTGTTCAAACTGGGCCATCGTTGTTGACGCCCGGTCATAGGGGATCTGACGGATAATGCTCAGGCGGGGTCCACAATGTGTGCAGTTGATAAAAGGATATCGAAAACGACGATTACCGGGGTCAAACAGTTCCTGACGGCACTGCGGACAAGTGGCAGCATCAGGAGCGCAGCCTGTGCTCACAGCCCCCTGCTGGGTTTCTACGATCTGGAAACCGCTGAAATCCGGTAGGTTAACCGATAGACGTTCCACGCCATCAATCCGGGCCAGCGGCGGCAGTTCAGCATACAAACGGTCAACAAACAGCGCCAGCTGACGCGCATCGGCTAACAACTCAACTTTGACACCACTGGCATCGTTATACACACAGCCGTTTAACTCCAACTGCTGCGCCAGACGCCAGACAAACGGACGAAAACCCACACCTTGTACCAAACCGTGAATGCTGAGCCGAACGCCGTTATGCTGAGTCTTCATGTTACCTGTTACTTCCCGTTGCAGAACCGATGTACTGATTAGAGCTGTATCGAACTATCAGAGCATGAATTTCTAACGGGGGGGAGTTTTTTTGCGTTCTCCGAGTCACAGGAACGATGCTGCGCAGATCTGATATGTCCCTTTGCGGACTTTCTGCATATAGTTAATGACAGCCATACCACCTAGTTTTGAGGACCACCGATGCCACGGTTTTCTGTCCAGTTACTGGCACTGTTTTTTACCCTGATCACACTGTTTTCACTGACCTCGGTGGCCCGTGCCGATACGCAGGAAGATATCGAACAGCTGCAACAACAAATTGAGCAGTTCGCAGAGAGCGATACCGATACGGCAACCGATCGTAACCGTCGCCAGCTGCTTCAGAAAACACTGGCAGCCCTGCAAAGCCAGCAGCAACTGCATCAGCAGATACGCGATCTACAACAGGAAATCGACCACCAGCCAGCAACGATCAAAGCACTGGAAACGGTGCTTGATAAAGGTCTGAAAGAAGCAACGCTCCGCCACCC
>JAGSHA010000443.1 GCA_023954795.1 Oceanospirillaceae bacterium
CGCCGCCAGCGAGAGTACATTGCTCAATATACTCAGCGGGGTCACCACTGAAAGTCAGGTCGATGAAGCCAATGAAACACTCAAGCAGTGCGGCGCAATACTCGCTGCGGTGGTGATGAACGATTGCTATACACCGTGTCTGCGTCAGGAGTTAATCAGGGAAACCTACCGTTTCGATCGCTGGTTTCCAAAGTGGATGCCACGCCTGCGCGAACGGTTCAACACCGCTCTCCTACTGAATCAGGAACTCTAACGCTCAGCTTTTTCCAACAGTATCAACGTTAAGTCGTCCTGAGGCATCGACCGGTTCAAGGTCTCCTGCATCAGAAAATCAGCCGCAGCGCCTAGCGGCAAGGTCGCAGAGTATTGCAGTTGCTTGATCATCATGTCAGGCATGCACTCGGCAGCATCCAGATAGCCGTCCGAAAATAATATCAGTCGATCTCCTGACAACAGTTCCAGCTCCAAGGCTTGGTAGGAATCCACCAGCAGTCCGGGCAATGGCCCATCCACCGGAATCCGGGTAACCTCCCCACCACGAATCAGAACCGGTTGCGGCTGTCCGGCGTTGGCAATTCGGACTGTCCCTCCCGCACCCAGTTCAAGCGCCGTGATCGTCGCCAGTGTTTCCTGAAGCACAGGGTCATCATCAAACCCCTGGGCAACTTGCGCGAGCAATTCAGCGACATCGGGCTGCTGCCGCGCCGTTGCGCCACACAGCCCACGTAAATATCCTGCCAACGCGAACACAAACCCCTTCGCCTGCACACCATGGCCCATCAGATCAGCAAAAATTAGCAATGAATCCCTCAATAGCACCAGATCCCCGCCGCCAGACTCAGGAGCAACGGTACGCAGAGCGCAGCTAAAGGGACCTATGGTATCGGGAAGCGATGGGTGCAAACCCAGCGTAATTTTCTGATCAACCTCACGTTGGATCTGGTCGGTCAGATGCTGACGGCGTAATAACACACGCGCCAGTGTTTGTAATAGCTCCGCTTTATTCACGGGTTTGTGCAGAAAATCATCAATGGGACGGCTGACCGCATTTTCAATCAAAGTGGCATCCTCACAGCCTGACAGGTAAATGAACGCCGTAGTCGCAACTTGAGGGATATGAGAGATCCAATCAAAGAGTACCGATCCATCATGCTCTGGCATCTTCAGATCACAGATCACCAGATCGGGCTTATCCTGAAGAATCAGTTGAAACGCCTGCGTCGCTGAATCGGCGACAATCACTTGATAATGCCCGTCCAGATAACCTGAAAGGACCGCCCGCCATACAGGATCATCGTCCACAATCAGTACGCGCTTAAGCTGCAATCCTTTGCTAACCGGTTGTCGCAACAGCATGACATTCATACCATCTTCACGGTAACAGGCGGGAACGTAGGAGATATCATCAAAATGACTGGCCAGCAGTTTCAGGCCCATTCCACTCTCTGCGGCTTCCAGTAAATCAGGGTGATTGATCTGCTGGCTAAAATTGCTAAAACTCGGGCCATCATCCAATAATTCCAGCCACCAGAAATATTCATCGCGACTAAATCGCAGACAAAGCCGGTTGGGTTTGGGGTTGGGGTAGCGGGTCAAATTTACAATCAGTTCCGAGGCGGCTAACAGGAAATCATTCGCCTGCTCCACCCCATGTTTCGCCAGCACATCAACCAAGGCTTCACGAATTCGTCGGGCGTCCTCAAGCTGAGGCTTACCATGCCACTCTGCCAACAAGGTCTTCATCCCTGTTCCTCCTTGTAACTATCTAAAAATCAGACACATTTTCCGCTTCAGCGAATCCTAACTTAGACTAAACTATAGTCTGTTTACTGGCTCTAGAGGGAAGCTGATGCCTGCAAATACAGAGATTTTGATCGTTGAAGATGATCGTTCTATGGCCGCCGTCTATCGTGGCTATTTGAAGGGGCTCGATTACAACGTTCAACATGTGGAAACCGGTAACGCTGCGTTACAAGCACTGGATCGGGGCGGCTTTGATGGCATCTTGCTGGATCTGACTCTACCGGACATGAACGGTCTGGATATTCTGAAACGTGTCAGCGATGAAGAGCTGCCTCTGGAGGTGATCGTCACCACCGGCGATTGCTCTATGAATACCGCTATTGAAGCTATGCGACTCGGTGCCCGCGATTATCTGGTCAAACCCTTTAACAAAGATCGTTTGCTCACGACCCTGAAAAACTGCTTCGAAAGCCAGAGCCTGCAACGGATCGTCGAAACCTACCGGGAAGAGATCGACCGCCATCAATTCTGCGGTTTCATAGGCTCATCCCTGGCCATGCAGCGGGTATATCAGGTGATCGATAGCGCTGCATCGTCGCAAGCGACTGTGTTTATCACAGGCGAAAGCGGAACAGGTAAAGAGGTCTGCGCTGAGGCAATCCATCAGCGTAGTGAACGTGCCAAAGCCCCTTTCATCGCTCTCAACTGCGGGGCAATTCCCAAGGATCTAATTGAAAGCGAAATTTTTGGCCATGTTAAAGGTGCATTTACTGGCGCCGTCAGTGATCGCGATGGTGCGGCACGGGCTGCTCAGGGAGGCACATTGTTCCTGGATGAGATCTGTGAGATGGAGCTGTCACTGCAATCTAAGCTCCTGCGGTTTCTGCAAACAGGGACGTTGCAGAAAGTGGGCAGCGACCGTACTGAAAAAGTGGATGTCAGAATTCTCTGTGCGAGCAATAAAGATCCGATGGCAGAGGTACAGGCCGGTCATTTCCGGGAAGACTTGTATTACCGTCTGCACGTGTTACCCATCCACCTTCCACCGCTGCGTGAGCGTGACAACGATGTCGTGGAGATCGCACGTAATTTCTTAGAACAGTATGTAAACGAAGAGAAAAAAGGCTTCAAATGCTTTGATCCGGAAACGGAGCTACTTCTCAGCAATTACAACTGGCCCGGTAACGTTAGGCAGTTACAAAATGTGGTGCGCAATATTGTCGTGC
>JAGSHA010000063.1 GCA_023954795.1 Oceanospirillaceae bacterium
GTATATAGATCATAATATAACCACCAGCGATGCTTATAAATCAATACAATTAAGTTGAATATTCAACCTTAATCATCTCAATCAAGTCGCTCACCACTGTCAAACCAGCTCTCTACACGCACATAAAAAACCATACGAACGTTTGAATACAAATACCAAAAAAACATAACCCGTTGTTTTTATGAATGTAATAAAAATATAAAAAACAAAATACCAATAATTCCGTTTAAAAACTTTAACCATTAGATATATAAGGGTATAAATATGTCTTACAAGGACATCAATAAATCAGTAACCAAAAGGAAATCTATTGCTGAGCATCTAAGACGCTTCTGATCCAGACAAGTCCCATCTCTCTGATAGCACCGATCATTTTCACTATTGCTCTGCATCTGTGTCCATCGGCCATTTTTCAGCGGAAATAAGCCCCGTATCAGAGCCCCTCAGCACAACCGATGTTACTTGCCGCGGATACGAAGGAATCCTGACCTTTGGCGACAGGCTGCTGCCAGTAGCGCTACCTCATTTTCCTCCGACAACGTCTTTTCTCTTTGCACAATACCGTCAAACGGAGATTCCAATACCTACAGTTTTTCTTGCTGAGCGCACTTCACACGCAAACAGGCCAAGGACCTAATAATAATGAAAAAAAACCTCCCCGTTACAGGCGTCGAAGAGACCTACGACAGCCAGGCCAACATTCTTTCCACCACCGATCTGAAAGGGGCAATTAGCTACGTAAACGAAGACTTCATCAACATCAGCGGATTTGAAGAAGAGGAACTTTTAGGACGCAACCACAACATGGTACGTCACCCTGAAATGCCTCCCGCCGCATTTGAAGATCTTTGGAGCACAGTTAAATCCGGCCGTTCCTGGATGGGAATCGTCAAAAACCGCTGTAAAAACGGGAATCACTACTGGGTCGACGCCTATGTCACGCCAATCTACAAGGATGGCCAGCTTAAGGAATATCAATCTGTACGCCGTCAACCTGACAGACAACATATCGCCCGGGCGGAGACTGTTTATGCCTCCCTGCTGGCAGGAAAAGTCCCCTCTGTCCTGAAACGACCACAGATCGGATTACAGTTAAAACTCTGTCTGTTAATGATGCTTACCACCCTGATTGCCGCGAGCAGTAGCTTCTTTCCTCAGCATCAACTGGCACAAGGCGGAATACTGAGCCTGGCTCTGATCCTTGGCATTGCGGGCTGCATCGCTTTTATGGCGCCGCTGAAAAAAGTCGTAGAAAGCGCAAAGCAGGTGGTTCACAACCCCGCCGCCCAATACATTTACACGGGACGCATGGACGAGGCCGGACAACTGGCGCTGGCGTTGAAGATGCTGGAATCTGAAACAGCAGGCTTGATTGGCCGTATCTCTGATACCTCCTCCCTTCTCAGTGCCAATGCGAATAATCTGACGGCCGCCGTCGACGAATCGTATCGAGACATTCAACATCAATTCGCAGAAACCGATCAGGTCGCGGCCGCCGTCAATGAAATGACCGCCAGTATCCAGGAGGTTGCAGGGAATGCACTGAGTGCTTCAGACGCAGCTTCCAAAGGTTTGCAGGAAACCGAAAGTGGTCAGCAGATTATGGACCACAGCCTGCATGCCATTCAGGAACTGAAGATCGATATCGAACGCGCCTGTACTGTTATCCGAAATGTAGAGGATAGCAGCAACAATATTTCCTCAGTGCTGGATGTGATCAGAGGCGTTTCTGAGCAGACCAACCTACTGGCACTCAATGCCGCGATTGAAGCCGCGCGCGCCGGCGATGCCGGACGAGGGTTTTCAGTCGTAGCCGATGAAGTGCGTACTCTGGCGACACGTACACAAGCATCAACGGAAGAAATTCAACAGATGATCAATCGCTTGCAAGCATCCTCACACGAAGCGGTTGCGGTGATGAAACGTAGCGCAGATCAAGCTGACGGCTGTGTCCAGCAAAGCAATCATTCGATGGAATCGCTCAATGTTATCCATGGTGCGATCAATGTTATCAACGATATGAGCACCCAGATTGCGGCGGCCGTAGAGGAGCAGAGTGCGGTTGCAGATGAGATCAACCGCAGTATTGTATCGATCCGGGATCTGTCCGAACAAAGCTTGGAAAGTGCCCAGAGTAACTCCCGCACCAGCGACAGTATGAATACCGCATCACTGGATCTGGAAGAACTGGCCATTCAGTTCTGGGATAAACGGGGTTAAATCTAGATTTTCGGCGATACGTCCACATCGCGCAGGTGCCTCACGTTAGGCATCCGTGAATCTTTTACGCACAGGTGAAGGCTGACCGCTTGTCGATGGTACCGGCTTACTCAACATAGCCAGTACCATCCCCACCGTCACGACAGTGATACCTAACCACTGCATCGCACTGACCGGCTGACTCAAAACCCACCCGCCCACCAGCGAGGCTCCACACGGCGCTAACGCACTGAATAACGCCGACTTTTGTGCACCCAGGGCAGCACCCGCGCGGCTGATCGCATAGATCGCCACACCGGCAACCAGCACCCCCTGATAAAACGCCTGAAACACCCAATCTGATAACGCAATGGCAGAGAACGTGGGCGGCCAGAACCCCAGCCAGAAACCAACAAACGGCATAGAACCCACACTGGTAATCGCCACCGCGAGCAATGACGGTACCTGCCAGCGAGCAGCACAAATACCAAACAACGCCCACAAGCAGGCACAGATCAAAAACAGCAAGTCGCCGATCCAGCTGTTCACGGCTCCCGTCCCCATACCAGAGATACCGGCGGCAAAGATCATCAGGCCTGCCAACATCACTGCCATGCTGAGCAGTGCCCGCAGACTCAGCCGCTGTCCGAATACCCCGCGTGCCAGCACCATCGAGGCCAGTGGCACCAGCCCCAGACAGATCACCCCGGCGTGCGATACCGGCGCAAACTGCAATCCGGCGCTATTGAGAAAACCATACGGGACACCCACACAACAGATCAGCAATGCACAACGCCAGAACCCCAAGCGTCGCACCAGCGTGCGGCGCTTCAGCAGATAAGGCCAGAGTAAACCACCAGCGACCAGCACCCGTAATCCGGTGATATCTGTCGGGGACATTCCCGCTTCAAGCCCTAAGGTGGTCGCGGTGCTGTGACCACTCCAGATCAGGGCTGCCAACAGGCCATAGAACAACCCTCGCAACAGATCGTGCGAGTGAAAAAAGGTATGCAATGCGCGTCTCCCAATATCAATTCAGGAGAAGCCACAGAAATAGAACAGTGTCGGAGGAGAGCCTACGATACTAACTGAGCGCAGGACTTCAGACTACCCCCACCTCATCCGGCTCAATGGGGGTGAGCGGCACATGATAAGCCGCATAGGATTCAAAACTGTCGATAAACTCCTGTGCCAGACCGGAAATTGGCCGGTTAACCGGCGTGATAAACCCGAAGTACATCGGCACGCTCGGATCAAACGGACGCGCAATCACCCCTTGCTCAGCAAACTGCAACGCTGTAAACGGGTCCACGATTG
The DNA here is from genome assembly GCA_023954795.1 of Oceanospirillaceae bacterium. GTDB lineage: Bacteria > Pseudomonadota > Gammaproteobacteria > Pseudomonadales > Balneatricaceae > Pontibacterium. The sequence continues at coordinate 3,517 of JAGSHA010000063.1, forward strand.
ACACCCCCAACCCTTCCTTTACAAACGAGGCCGCGGTCGAGAGTAACGGTGTTTCGATACGTTCATCCGGCCGTGCCAGACTGTCACGGATCGCCACATCGATACGGAAGCGGGTCACGGTATTTTGCGCACCAATCGCCACAAACGGCTCGCGGTCCAGATCCGCTGCGCTCACACGCTTCTGATCAGCAAAGCGATGCCCGGCCGGGGCAATACACTGGCAATCCACCTTGTAACAGGGTCCAAATGCAATCTCGTTGCTCTCCACGGGCAACATCGCCACGCCCAGATCAAACTGCTGCGCACCTACGCGGTTCACCAGCTCCACCGACAAGTGGGGCGCGAACGTAGCCGAGACATCACCGTGGCTGCGTAGAAATCGACTCACTACATACGGCATCGCACTGAACGCCAGCGCAGGCATCACCGCGATACGTAACCGCCCGCTACGCATCATGCGGATCTGATCGGCGGCCTGTGACAGGTTATCCAGACCGATAAAGTGCCTTTCCACCTCGCGATAGAAGGCATGCGCGGCCTGTGTCGGATACAAACGGCTGTTACGCCGATCAAACAGGGTAAAGCCCAGCGACTCTTCCAGATCTTTGATTAAACGCGACACTGCGGGTTGAGAAACATAGAGCATGCGTGATGCATCGCTCATTGATCCGGCCAACATCACCGCCCTGAAGGCCGCTAACTGTTTGGAATTCATAGTTTTTCACCCAACCCATAACATTTACACATAGACTATTGAAATAATTGTATTGGAACTTATACCCCAGCACCAATAATAATAAATCCCGTCGAGAAGCACAGAAATTGATACGCAGGAACGTGCTTGCAGGTTCCTGGCAAACAGTTTGGAGAGAACGCGTAATGTCTATTGAACGTCATGACAGTGGCCAGCGTATGAGCCGCGCCGTGATCCATAATAATGTGGCTTACCTGTGTGGTCAGGTTCCCGCTGATGAAACCGTAGGAATTCGTGAACAAACAGCGTCTACGCTGAAGAAGATCGAAAACCTGCTGGCTGAAGTTGGCAGCGACAAGAGCAAACTGCTCTCCGTCACTATCTATGTCCGCGACATGAAAGACTTCGCAGCGATGAACGACATCTGGGATGCCTGGGTTGAAGAAGGTCAGGCCCCTGCCCGTGCGTGTGTCGAAGCGCGTATGGCACGTCCATCACTGCTGGTAGAGATGTCCTGCATCGCTGCCATCTGAAGTGCTTGCTGAAGAGCACTTGAATAACCCTACACCCGATAGAACAATAAGTAGATCAAACAGGTGAAGATAAACATGAAATTGAAGAAACTGATTAAGCACGTAGCCGTGGCCACACTGGCCGTTTCCAGCACATTTGCGATGGCGGGCGAGAAGTGGGATATGCCAATGGCATATACCGACAGCAACTTCCACACCCAAAATGCTAAAGCCTTTGCCGAAGCGGTAGAAGTCGCAACCGGCGGCGAGCTGGTGATCAAAGTTCACGGTGGCGGCTCTCTGTTCAAGGGTAACGAGATCAAGCGTGCGGTTCAGACCGGACAGGCTCAGATCGGTGAACGTATCCTTTCTGCACACGCCAACGAAGATCCAATGTTTGCGATCGACTCCATCCCGTTTCTGGCAACCTCTTTCGAAGAGTCCGATGAACTGATGGCTGCGGCTCGCCCAGCGTTCGAAAAACTGCTGGATAAACACAATCTGGTGCTGCTGTACTCCGTGCCTTGGCCTCCGGGCGGTTTCTACGCGAAGAAAGAGCTGAACGGTACGGCTGACCTTGAGGGCGTGAAGTTCCGCTCTTACAACAACGCTACCGCACGTATGGCTGAACTGGCCGGTGCTGTGCCGGTACAGGTTGAAGCCTCTGAACTGAGTCAGGCGCTGGCAACCGGTGTTGCAGAGTCTTTCATCTCCTCCGGTGCGACCGGTTACGACCGTAAAGTGTGGGAAACCCTGACCCACTGGTACGACGTAAAAGTATGGCTGCCACGCAACTACGTGTTTGTGAACAAACAGTCATGGAACGATCTGGATGAGAGCACCCAGAATATCGTCAAAGGTCTGGCTCTGATGGCTGAGAAAGCCGGTGCTGCCCGCTCTGAACAGCTGGCAGGCTGGTACATCGAACAGCTGCAGAAAAACGGTATGACCGTTCAGCCTGCAGGCGAGCAGCTGGCAGCTGACTTTAAGAAGATCGGTGACACCATGACCGCAGAGTGGCTGGAACAGGCCGGTGACCGTGGTCAGGCTGTACTGGACGCCTACCGTAAGTAAGCAATACCTCGCCCCTCAGATATTGGCCCGATACTCAAGGTAGATGGCGAATACAGAGGGGTACCTCCCTTGCACGGTGTTTTGCTCCTCATCTGAGCCACCGTGCCTTTTCTGGTGCTGACAGGGATGCAGCGCACAAAGCACGTCTAATATAAAAAGAACGATATCAATCATGACTACCGAAACTATGACCCGGGAAAACCCCCGTACAGCATCAAAATCGCTGCTACGCAAAGGTCTGGATACCCTGTATCTGGCCTCCGGTGCGGTAGCTGCGCTGTTCCTGCTGGCAATCCTTGGCATCATTGTCGCGCAGATGGCCAGTCGCTGGATGGGACTTCAGTTCCCAGGTTCCGCCGACTATGCCGGATACTGCATGGCAGCCTCCTCATTCTTCGCACTGGCATACACGCTGAACCGCAATGCGCACATCCGCGTCAGCCTCATTCTGAACATCGTCAAAGGCAAAGCCCGTTGGGTGATGGATATCTGGTGTCTGAGCGTCGCAACGCTGCTGGCCGGTTATCTGGCATGGTTTGCCATCCGCAACGTTCAGCTCTCTCACATGATCCACGACATCTCACAAGGGCAGGATGCGACGCCACTGTGGATTCCACAGTCCGCCATTGCCATCGGCTCGGTGATTTTTACCATCGCCCTGCTGGATCATCTGATTCGTACCCTGATGGGTCACGACGATACTTTTGCTGAAGAGCACCACGTTGAAGGGGAGGAGTTCTGATGGATGAATTAACACTCACCGGGATATTCCTGTTTACTCTGTTTTTCCTGCTCGGCAGTGGCGTCTGGATCGGACTCGCACTGCTGGGTGTTGCATTCGTAGGTATGGAGCTGTTCACCAGCCGTCCAACCGGTGATGCGATGTTCACCGCGATCTGGTCGGGTTCCTCCAGCTGGTCGCTCACCGCCCTGCCGCTATTTATCTGGATGGGCGAGATCCTGTTCCGTACCCGTCTCTCGGAAGATATGTTTAAGGGGCTCGCGCCCTGGATGTCCGGCCTGCCGGGGCAGTTGCTGCACACTAACGTGGTGGGTTGCACCGTGTTTGCAGCGGTATCCGGTTCTTCTGCGGCCACACTGACCACCGTGGGTAAGATGTCGATCCCGGAACTGCGCCGTCGTGGTTACCCGGATTACATGATCCTCGGCACTCTGGTGGGTGCGTCGACGCTGGGCCTGATGATTCCACCCTCGCTCACCCTGATCGTGTATGGCGTTACCATCAACGAATCGATCTCCAAGCTGTTTATGGCAGGGGTCCTGCCGGGACTGGTATTGGCAAGTTTGTTCATGGGTTACATCGCGGTGTGGTCGTTTATCCGCCGTCATGAAGTGCCGCCTAAAGACGCCGTGATGACGTTTGGTGAAAAGCTCTACAACTCGCGTTTCCTGATCCCGGTCATTCTGTTGATTGGTCTGGTGATCGGCACCATCTACACCGGTGTGGCTACCGCAACTGAATCCGCCGCGTTTGGGGTGATTGGCGCGTTGAGTCTCGCCATGCTGCAGGGCTCGCTCAGTAAAGATACCTTTGTGGAAAGCCTGATGGGGGCGACCCGTACCTCCTGCATGATCGCCTTGATTCTGGCAGGGGCCGCGTTCCTTGCACTGGCGATGGGCTTTACCGGTCTGCCATTTACCGTGGCTGAATATATTGGCTCGCTGGAGCTGTCGCCGCTGACACTGATCTTTGCCCTGATGTGTTTTTACATCATCATCGGCATGTTCCTCGACGGCATCTCCTCTGTCGTGCTCACCATGGCGGTGGTTGAGCCGATGGTGCGTCAGGCCGGCATTGATCTGTTGTGGTTCGGTATCTTTATCGTGGTGGTCGTTGAGATGGCGCAGATTACACCGCCTATCGGCTTTAACCTCTTCGTGATGCAAGGCATGACCAAGAAACCGATCGGTTATATCGCCAAAACGGCCTTCCCGATGTTCCTCCTGATGGTGGTGATGGTGGGCATTCTGGTGATGTTCCCGGAAGTCGCGACTTACCTGCCGGAAAATATGAAACAAACACCCAGTTAGCTCATGACCTGAACCTGCTCGGGGCGCTGCCCCGAGCCGCTCCCGTTTTTCCAGAAAACCTCTGTATTAATCACTATGTCGTCTGCGGATGACAGGGCCTAACGCTGCCCAAATTCACCGTAAACGACCGGAGAACGCGCCAAAATGGCTACACAAGACCAATCTGAGCCAACGTCTGAGAACAGCTCAAATACACGCCAAGCACCCGATGTGACTGTGATCGGGGCCGGTATTATTGGTATCTCCTGTGCGGTTCAGTTACAGGCCAAAGGCTTAAGCGTTGCTGTGATCGACAAACTGCCGCCGGGAGACGCAACCTCCCATGGCAATGCAGGCATCTTCGCCGAATGTGGCTGCATCCCAGTGGCAACCCCCGGCTTTATCTGGCAACTCCCACAGATGCTGCTGGACCCGCACGGTCCGCTGTCACTACCACTGGGTTACCTGCCCAAGCTGACTTGCTGGGGCACATCGTTTGCACTGAATACCCGTATGCAGCGCTTCCGTCATATCAGTCAGTCGCTGGCGGCTCTGCTGAAGGACGCCACCCAGCTGCATTTGGAACAGGCCGCCATGACAGGAGCGGACGCTTACGCCCAAGCCGCTCCCTATTACTACCTCTACAAAGATAAGGCCGCGTTTGAAGACGATAAACTGGCGTGGGATACCCGCAGCCAGCATGGCAATACTTTCGACTTGCTGGGCAGCGAAGAGGTTCACCAACGCGAAAGTGCGGTCTCATCGGAGTTCAACTTCGCGGTATCACTGCACAACCACGGGTTCTCACCAAATCCGGGCATGCTGGTGAAAACCATGGCCAAACACTTTGTCGAACAAGGCGGAGAACTGATCACCGGTGACGTCACCCAGATCAGACAAAAAGAGGGTCAGGCTGAAGCGGTTGTCACGGATCGTGGGATCTATCCGGTGAATAAGCTGGTCATCGCAGGCGGTGCATGGTCAGCCAAACTGGCGGAACAGCTGGGTCACAACGTGCCACTGGAGTCCGAACGCGGTTATCACGTACAGATTCAGAATCCGGGCATCGAACTGCATGCTCCGATTATGTTCTCCGCCGGAAAACTGGTGGCAACGCCGATGGAGGGTGGTATTCGCTTTGCCGGTCTGGTGGAGTTTGGCGGCCTGAAAGCCGACCCTAACTATGACTTCTGCGACCGTCTGCTGCATCACGCCAAAACCTTGTTCCCGGAGATCGATACCACCGATCACGTGAAGTGGATGGGTCACCGGCCGTCGATCAGCGACAGCCTGCCGGTGATTGGCCGCAGTCCCGACCACGACAACGTGTTGTATGCGTTTGGCCACCAACACATGGGGCTGGTACTAGGCCCCCGTACCGGCCGTATCATCACTGAACTGGTCACCACCGGTCAGAGTGAGATCGATCTCAAGCCATATCGGATTGATCGCTTTTAAGCCTCACAGACACAACGTCTCAGGCGCGTTTTCTACCCTGCAAAGCGCGCCAGCTCTGCCGCTCCAAACAAGCCCTTCCTTCTACTCTATGTCCATTTAAGAAAGACTCATTTGCCCGCGAAGGCCTGTTCCCTCTCCCCGTTTCACTCTAGGTTGTAAGCACAATAAAAATGATCGAAAAACGATCAGCGTCTCTGTCCTCCACTATGGTATGGATAGACACAGTTCTGGAGTGCTAACAATGAAACAGCCCATTGACGTATCAGACGCCGTGGCGATGATCCCCAACGGTGCCACCATCATGGTGGGTGGATTTATGGGGGTTGGGACACCCGATCAACTGCTCAGCGAAATGGTCAGACAACGCAAGCACAACCTCACCCTGATCGCTAACGATACGGCCCGGCCAGCCGTGGGTATCGGTAAGCTGATCGACGCCGGGGCCATCACTAAAAGTATCGTCTCCCATATCGGTACTAACCCGGAAACCCAGCGCCAGATGATCGCCGAAGAGCAGGACGTTGAGCTGGCTCCGCAAGGTACGCTGGCTGAACGGGTAAGGGCGGGCGGTTATGGTTTGGGAGGCGTACTCACCCCGACAGCCATCGGAACAGTGGCGGCCGAAGGTAAACAGGTGATTGATGTGGATGGCGAAAGTTTCCTGCTGGAGCGACCACTGAAAGCTGATTTTGCCCTGATCAAAGCGCAACAGGCCGATTATTACGGCAATCTGCAGTACCGCCTTACCGCACAAAACTTTAATCCGTTGATGGCGATGGCGGCCACGACAGTGATTGTCGAGGTGGACGAGATGTTACCCGTTGGCTGTATTACGCCGGATCAGGTACACACACCCGGCGTGTTAATTGATTACATCGTCAAAAGCGGGGTGCTGGCATGAACATCAAACAACGTATCGCCCAACGGGTGGCGCAGGAGATCACGCCCGGCAGTCTGGTTAACCTGGGTATCGGTCTGCCCACTCTGGTGGCGCAACATGTACCTGTTGAAGCCAATGTATTTTTTCAGTCAGAGAACGGGGTGATCGGTATCGGTGGTTTCCCGGAAGGGATGGAGAACCCCTCGCTGACCGACGCGGGCGGCGGCTACATCGGCGCATTGCCCGGAGCAGCAGCCTTCGACAGTGCGTTCTCTTTCGGCCTGATCCGCGGTGGTCATCTGGATATGACCGTACTGGGTGGTTTGCAGGTGGATGAGCAGGGGCATCTGGCAAACTGGATCATCCCCGGCAAGATGGTGCCCGGCATGGGTGGTGCCATGGACCTTGTGTGTGGCGCCCGACAGGTGATCGTCGCCATGACGCACACGGCCAAAGGTAACGCCAAGATCCTGCAAGAGCTGACCCTGCCAAAAACATCCGACCGATGCGTGGACCTGATCGTCACCGATCTGGCGGTCATTAAGCCCTGTGATCAAGGATTGATATTGCTGGAAGTGGCACCGGAAGTGTCCGTCGATGAGGTGTTAGCGGCCACGGAGGCAAAGCTCATCGTTGAACATCCGGTGAAAGTGATGGCGTTGTAAATGAAGCTGCATGTCGCAACCCCCGAGTCTCGTTGACCGGCACAAAGCGATCTACCTGAATCCATATAATAGGATCGGTCATTTCGGGTCTCCGGGAGCGCAGGCACTCATTGATACATCGCCTGCAGGCGTAAGTCCCCTATCCAAAAAGGCCTCAACAGCCATAGGCCATTGAGACAAGAACCATTGGAGTTGCAATGGTGGGACGAGGTTTATTCAAGCAGAGGCCGTCACAGAAATCTCTACCAGCAGTTCGGGAGAAGCCATGGCGGCCTCTACGCAAGCCCGCGCCGGTGCGCAGCCGTCAGGCACCCATGTATCCCAGACCGCGTTCATGGCCGGAAAATCACTCATGCTCTTGAGATAGATAGTCACAGACAGCAGCTTATCGCGACCGCTGCCCACCGACTCCAGCAGCTGGTCCACTTTCGCCAGCATGGTACGGGTCTGTTCCCCTATATCGCCATTACGGTCCTCGGCCACCTGACCACAGAGATAAAGGGTATTATTATGCACCACGATTTTGCTCATGCGTGCGCTGGTTTCGTAACGCGTAATGGACATACTAGTTCTCTCTTACAAACACAAAAAATAAAGGTCAGCCGGCAGCGTTCTTAACCGGATTCGGGCCCGGATCAACACCGGCAACCTCCGCCAGAGTAACCGGCTTAATCGGTGAACGGATGTTGTAGTACCCCACCTCTGACACCGGGCGATTGCTCGCTTCGGCCATGAGTTGAGAGACGGTCAGGCCGCATAAACGCCCCTGACAAGGCCCCATGCCAGCACGGCTGAAGGCCTTGGCCTGATTAGGCCCGGCACAACCACTCCGTGCCAGGCTCCGAATTTCACCGGCAGTGACCTCTTCACAACGGCAAACCATAGTCTCGTCAGAGGGGCGCAAGAATTCTGCTGCTGGGCTGTAGAGGCGGTCCAGGAATGGCCGTATCGCCAATTGCTGTGCAATCTGCTTTTGCAGGGCGATACA
>JAGSHA010000077.1 GCA_023954795.1 Oceanospirillaceae bacterium
ACAGATCAGGACTGCTGGTAAAGCTGAACGTACCACCCAGATCCAGCAACTCATTACCCTCTGTCACTTTGGTAATGATGATCTGACCTCGTTGGGTGTTTTCGAAAGTACATTCAAATACATGTCCTGCATCGGCAGGCAGATCAACCTCGAACGTACATTCAACCGGATCGTGGCTGCCATCGGGATTAATCACATCGGTGAGGTCCCAATCAGCCTGTGACTGCTCGGTCATTGTGTACAGGCCTTCACCCAACTCAATGCCTCCGAAGTTTGCATGTCCGTTCGCGTCAGTGGTATCAGCGACACCACCATTGAGGCCCGGCCCCGTCAGAGTGAACTGCCATCCCGCTTCATTGCCTGCTGGAAGTGTGACTTTCACAACCTGTACATTGGCCGGGTCCGCTTCGTTGAAGAATGAAACGCTGCCTTCACAGATTGGATTGTCCGCAGTACCCAGGTCTACGCTCTGCGGGTTTTGCTCACCGGCGGCAAGCGAGAAACCTGCGGTCGCAAGTTCAAGAACAGAGTAGGTATCTGGGGCAAGATCGATCAAGGTTTTTGTTTTAGTGGTATCTCCGGCATTGAACACGATCTCATGCTGGCCTACGCCCTTATCAACATCAAACTTGAAGACGACGGTTTCATTTCCGGTCAACACATCATCGATCATTTTTTCAATGGTCAACTCTGTTGTAGCGCTAGACGAGAAGTTCGTATGCGCATTGGCGGTGAGCTTGTTGTTCGGGTCACCGTAATCCAGTGTCGCTATATCAGACAAGGTTCCACTGGTAATTCGTGGATGATCCAAATACACCGTTTTATTGAACTCGACAAAACCATCACTGCTTTGAGCATCGGAGATCCAGGTGACATCACCCGTCGTCTCGGAACCCAATACATAACCATTCTGGAACGTACCCGCGGCACTGCCAGCGCTGAGCGAATCAACAGAGTAACTCAGACCCGCACCCGTAATGCTTTCGACATCCGTGATAATCGCAGTCGCGTTCAGCACATCGCCTTGCGCAATTTCATCAACAAAGGCTTCCGCGGTATCGACACCCGGTAATGGCTCATTAGGGAATACCGAGTCAAAATAGGTCGCAGAGGCTATATCACGTAATCCGGTCACACTGGTTGCATTGAGTGTGACTGAGTGGGTAAACATCCCATTAGAATTTGGCCCCAACTCAATGAGTGGCGAATCTATCTGATCTAAAAGCTGATCTCCCGTACCCGGATCACCCCAAATTTCATCGTGAATTTCGACGAACACTGTACGGTGTGATGGGTTGGTTGCTTTGATATTGGTGGTTATCTCTATACCACCAAGGCTGGGTGTCACCGTCCAGTCAATGGTTACCCGCACTTCTTTCTGGAAATCTTCTGGATTGATCCAGCAAGTATCACCAAAGTTATGAACAACCGGTGATGTTTCCTTAGTCAGGTTCCATACATTCAGCACATCCTGTTCCGCATGCATGTCTTTATCCAGTTCCTGAGGCAGAATCTCGTTGACCGGTAACTGGATACGTCTCTCACCAATACCCCCGCTGCTGAAATCTGTCTGCAAGAGAGCGGACTGCAAAGAGGAACCACTGAACTGACTGGCACCGATACCCAAGCGTTGCGCATAGTCATAAATACATACGGTGTCTGCTGGCTGTGTGATGGTGGCTACGCGATAGATAACATCATTCACACCACCGATTGAACCCGCAGTTTCAATGAGCTCTGGACCGACACTAAGCTCAGGACAGCTCGCATCAGATAACGTGCTCTTAGCAGGTACACTGATTTTGTCCCATCCCAGGAAGTTCTTGAAATGGTCACCGACGAGCAGGAACGAGTAGGTTTGATCGCCATTATTATTTTGCAAAGTAACCCGATGGGGAACCCAATCGAGCTCAGCGTAGTTCTTGCCGAGGTTACCCGTGGTCCACCCCGGCTCCGTACAGGTTGGGATCAGAGCGGTATTTCCACCGGGGAATACCAAGTCACCCTTTTCCAACCTACAACCTTCTAAGGTAAAGTTAACTTGTGTTGCTTCTGCCGCATAAGACGTTCCATAAAACGCCGCTAATAGCAGTGCAACAAAAAACTGCATAAACCGCCTCATCAGCGGTATTTTCAAACATCGTGATAACGTTCGCATATCTACCTCCCTTTGCCTTGCCGTCGCTCCGTTAAGCTAAAGACATTGAGGTAACGAAACCGGTCATCGCCAGCATTCTGCCGCGATTTGCACACCACCTATTTATGTACAAACATCGGTGTCGTATTAATGTTCTTGATCAGTCCCCGTTACAAATCGAGACCCCAGCCCTTCCCCATCAAGGATAAATATCGTAATTAGTGCACAACAGTACACATCCGCTAAAAACGTAAGCAGACCTCGTGGACAAGGGATATGGAAGATAAATCTTCCTCGCCCTTATGATTAAGCAACAAACGAACCAAGTTCTTATCTATTTGTTTTCGTTGAATATTCCGAACACCCATCTCAGCCATTCACTATCCAGATGTAACATTTAATTTACAGATAAAAACAATCTGTAAAGATAAAACAACAGCACACGTTAAAATAACCGTGAAAAAACAATGAGTAATTTTTGCCTTACAAAAATTCACGGAAAAATATGCAGCGTTAGATGTTATGTGCCATGTGTAAATTATCTGTTACATCCCTTTACCTATGAACTGGACCTTTTAAACCTTGGAAGCTAATTTAGCCCCAAGCATAAATGACTGTTATCAAGGGATATCTAACAGATATAAAAATCAGACAAAGAAAATGCGATACGGCGCTCAATAGATACTCTGCCGCACCGCATTTTAGTGCGATTTATTTCGGGATCTCGAAAGCCATAGCTTTCAGATTACATAAAGCAATCATGACGCCAACATTAGTAACCTATTGAATTAATATAGGTAATATATGTCGTGTAATAACGAAGACCTTGGTTATTGTACTTAATGTGTAACAAACCGATAAAACAACTGACTGTATGGTGAGAATCACCCTAATTCGCGATAAATACTGTTAAGGAAACTTAACACGTCACAGCCTTCCCATTTTCGAACCCCAGCATTCCCGGCTTACGTACTGTGGATACGTCAATCAAATCGTTGTCAGAAAGTTCCAGAATTATCGATCACTTTTTATTCAACCAAACGTATGTTTTATTCCACAACTGTATAAGACATAACCAGTTGTTAATGCTAGGATGCGCTCCGTTAAAACAGTTTACAGCGTGTAAAGCAAACGATATGACGTTGGCAATACGTTGTGGGGAACAGCTGTTTCGTCTGACTCGCCGGGTTTTGGTAGGGAAACTCGACAGGTACAGGCACGCTTAAATGCGCCTCTTGTTACCCGCATCCGTTTTTGTACGCCTCTCATATCTTTCCGCTTTACCACCCGAATGGCTTAACGCATCCACCTTGGACAAGGACGGTCAACGGGAACACTGATGTTACTGGATATACGGTCTCACTGACGAGAATCAGCCATAAGGGTCTGTCCGCGGGAAAACAGTACCGCGGTTATATATTTGAAAGATCCTCTCTGGATAAAGGCACAGCCTGGGAAACCGGGTGTCGCAAAGTCACGGGTCCCATCTTTGTTGTGGGGACGGCCGCACTGCCGATGGAGAGTATACCCTCGCGCGTTAGTACGCAGCTGTTGAGGATCTTTCGCAAACCCAATTTGCGGAGATTCTCATGACGCTTAATGCGCCAAAGCCTACACACGCACTTGCATCACTGGGCCTAACATCTGCCCTGCTATTAAATTCAGGTATCGCGGTATCAGCCCCACATCATGATCATGCTGCACCTCAGGCATACGCTTCATCTTCTGAACAGCGTGCAACGACCGAATTGGTCACCCAGAATCTCATCAACGAACATCGTCTGTGGGCACAGTCCCACGGTAATGGGAAAAAAGTCGGTCTCAATCGCCTGATAGAACAAGCTGAGTCACGCCAGGCAATGTTGGCTGAACTGGTGAAATACTCGCCATCAGATGTACTGAACGCAGCTATCGGCGCATCCCAGCGTGAAACAATGCCTGAAGCACTGCAGAGCCTGCTCGAACAAGATCTGGAGCTGGAAGGCGAGATTGAAGCGCTATACGAACATTCTGATGATGGTGGCTACAAACTGCGTCAGTTCGTGAAAACCTCCAGCGGTGATCGTTTCGAACTTCATACGGCAGGCAAAGGTAAAAACCTGCGCCATGGCCAGAAGGTATATATTGATGGCCTGCTTATCCCGGCAAGTGATGATCATGAAAGTATCGCTGGCTCCATCGCGCTCGCTTCTGCCGATGACATTTTGATCATGGGCGCCACCGGTGGTGATAACGGCGGTAGTGCTTCCGTGCTTCCTAATACATTTGGTGAACGTAAAGTTGCTGTGCTGTTGGTAAACTTCCAAAATGACTCATCCAACAAACCATGGAGCCATTCCCAGATCCAGAATGTGGTGTTTGGCGAAGTTAGTGACTTCTTCAGCGAAAACTCCTATCAGCAAACATGGCTTAACGGTGATGTTTTGGGCTGGTACACCGTCCCAGTAGACAGCAACAACTGTCCAAGTAACTACTATACCTATGCTGATCAGGCTGCTACGTCTTCAGGTGTAAATCTGTCCGGTTACGACCACATTATCTATATGATTCCGCCAGGCAGTAACTGCCCTTCCACCAACGCAGGTACGGTTGGCGGCAGCCCTTCCCGAGCATGGATCAGTGCAGCAACCGACGCACGTACCGTAGCTCACGAGTTTGGTCATAACCTGGGACTACACCACGCACACGGTCTTAACTGTGAAGGTAACGTGCTGTCTTCAAACTGTCGTCAATACACCTATGGCGATGCATTTGACGTGATGGGCACCAAGTACGGTCACTTGAATGCAATGAATAAGGAACGTTTAGGATGGCTGGGACACAACCAATCCCCACCGATCGCCACAATCACCAGTAACGGTACTTACACAATCTCACCCATGTCTCCGAATAGCAGTGCTACAAAAGCACTGAAAATCAGTAAGGGGATCGATCCAGCGACAGGTCAACAAAGCTGGTACTACATCGAATATCGCCAACCGATTGGTTTTGATGATGGCATCTTCGGTGCAGGAACCTACGATTTCCCTGAGAACATCGCCAATGGTGTTCTGGTTCACAAAGCGATTGAAGGGGACGGCAACAGCAGCGATCTGCTGGATATGACTCCAGACAGTGTTGCCAAGTCTGGGAGCTACGATCTGCGCGACGGCGCACTAGAGGTCGGTCAGTCCTACACCGATAACGACGCTGGTGTAACCATCATGCCGTTATCGAATAATGCCAACGGCATTACTGTGAGTGTAAGCTTTAATGGCAACGGCGGTGGTGGCACAACTAACACTGCACCGGTAGCCGTGAATGATAGTGCAAATACGGCTGCTGGCAGCGCGGTAACAATCCCTGTCCTATCTAACGACTATGATATGGACGGTGACAACCTGGCTATTACCGGCACCAGTGGAGTGAATGGCAGCGCACAGGTTTCTGGCGGTAACATCGTCTACACACCAAATACCGGCTTTAGTGGTATCGAGACATTTAGCTATACCATCTCTGACGGCAATGGCGCCTCAGATACGGGTACGGTCTCTGTAAATGTTGCAGTAGCGCCGAGCAACAGTGCGCCGGTTGCATGGAACGATACTGCTACAACGCCCCAAGGTAATGCAGTCACAATTCCGGTGTTGAGCAACGACTATGATCCTGACGGAGATACCATCAGCATTACGGGTACCAGCGGTGTGTATGGCTCTATACAGATCTCTGGAGGTAACATCCTCTTTACGCCGGTAAGCGGCTTTAGCGGCACCGAAAACTTCACTTACACTATCTCAGATGGTCACGGAGGCACTGACAGCGCTACGGTAACGGTGACTGTGAACGCATCCAGTACAAATACTGCACCGGTTGCCGTCTATGACAGCGTTCAAATCACCAGCAAGACATCTGTATCGATCCCTGTGCTGAGCAACGACTATGATCCAGACTCGGATGCTATCTCCATCGTCGGAATAACTCAGGGCAATAAAGGCAGCGTATCGATCAGCAATGGTCAGCTGATGTATACGCCGGGCAGACGTTTCAAAAACAACGACACGTTCACCTATACCATCAGTGATGGCACGTTAACGGCAACAGCTCAGGTACAAGTTCAGCTAAGTACTGACTCGGGCAATACTGGCGGCCCTGGCGGCGGTAAGGGCAACGGCAAGAACAAATAACGTTCCTAGCGCAATTAAAAAGGGGCTGAATGATCAGCCCCTTTTTTTTGCCCAATCATTCCGTTACTGGAATAGAGGGTATGGGTTTTTGGCAGGAGGAGGACACGCGGAAGGTAGATCTTGATTGTCAGAGTAACAGATTGAACAATCTGCATCGTCAGAATCATCCACGCTTTCACCACTGAATGCGCCGTCTGCAGTCACAGTCGCAATGTTAGAGAACAACGCCTCAGGATCAGAGAGTATATTTTCCAGAACTGTAAACACTGAATAGCCTGTGTGCGAACTATCCGAGTGATCCAGTGTTGCACCAGTTGGCATATCTGGGAAGTAACACAGAGTGTCGCTCCAGTAAGCACCTGGCACGAGGTCTGGAAGGTTCATGACGCCGCTAAATGCTTCGGTGTCTGTTAGCTCTACATTCACCAGAGTTTCATCATCAACATCACCCAAGTTTGTCACTGTGATGTCTACACAAGCCTGTACGCCGAGAATTGGGCCGTACGCGGAAGGAACCTCAACAAGACGAACCATTGGGTTACCACAGTCTTTAACAATATCTATTGGCGGTGGAGCATTTTCTGGACAGTTTGGCGGATTAGCATTCGCGGTATCGCCTGTGTCCATGACCATAGGCTCATGACCATACTCAGTCGTTGCTTTCACTTTAGCCATGTTGCGGCCGTTTTGAGGCAGAGGCAACGCACTATGACATGACACATCTAATACCACGTGTGCGCCTTCATTCAGCACAATGCCCGCCGTACTTTGCACAGTACAGTTGGAAAGAGATTCTTCTACCACTAAGTTGCTCAGTTGACCATCACCTGTATTTTCTACACGCACTTTATAGTTATAAGTCGCACCACCCACACCTCCGTTGATCAGCACGGGAGCAGACGGACAGGTTTTAGTCACGCTGATATCAGGGTCAGGCAGAACGGGGCTATAGCAGAAATCGATATGACTCAATCCCGCCCGATTACCACTTTTCGAATTCGGTGAATGCAAGCCATCATCATGGGTTTCACCGGTTGTTGTATCACCTGGTGCATTGGCGTACAGGTAGCCATTGGCATTGGGGCCGCCCTTGACGATTACTGCATGTACCAGGCTGTTATGAGAGATCCAGGTAAAGGTTTTATTGGCTGTCAGAATAATATCAACATTAATTGGACCATCCGGGTGATTACCACCGCTCATTCCCAGCCCGTAGTTATCTTGGAACCTCACTGAATATTGATATCCCAAATCAGAACAGTCTGGGTTGCCCGGCATGAATATTGGGCTAACCTCTGGACCATCTCCCGTATGATTTGCTAACGCTGAGTTGCTGCTTAGTGTCAGGGCGCACACTCCGGCAATTGCAATACTCCGTGCAACCGTAAAGAGCGCACCGTGCCTACAGCGTTTTAAAATGGACATATCTATGCCCTCCTTAAGTGCTGTTGATTTTTAACACCCCGTCTTTTGTTAGAACAACGACAAGAACAGGAAAAAATATACCTGTGCATTCGCCAATCTTTGGTGGTGGCTATAGCCGCTACTTGCATCATTTAGCGCTATTCATTGCTGGCAGGTATTGTGCTACTTATTCCATACGCATCAAGGCGTTCCGCGATACGTCTAACCGATCAGGCCTTTCCGATGACTCATAGAGCGTTCTTAGGCAATAGGAATAAGAGTGCTTCCCCCTGTTAAAAGCACAAACCAGGCCAGTCATGTAACTATCTGATATTTATAAATAAAATCTCGATATGTTTCCGATAAATTAAATGGAATGTAATGTGGTGTTTACAGCACGCAAAGATCCTCATCTGTTTTGTATAGTGAACGAAGTAATACATGCGTGAATCTGACAGTTTCGTTTCATCTGGGGGAACCCAATATTTGGACGAAAAGCTCTATATGAAATGTAATTCGTGCGTTTTTACGGCAAACCGCACAGCCAAAGGCGCACGACAACCTTGCTGTCAAACTCCGTCGTTCTCAGCGATGACGGGATATGTAAATATTCTGAAATAAGTTCCCGTTCAATTGATCACTTATTATTCAGTCGAACGTATGTTTTATTCCACAACTGTATAAGACATGATCAGTTGTTAATGATAGGATGCGCTCCGTTACAACAGTTTACAGCGTGTAAAGCAAACGATAAGACGTTGGCGATACGTTGTGGGGAACAGCTGTTTCGTCTGGCTCGCTGAGTTTTGGTAGGGAAACTCGGCAGGCACGGACACGCTTCATGCGTCTTTTTGTTGCCCGCATTCGTATTCGTACGCCTCTCATATCTTTCTGCTTTACCACCCGAATGGCTATACGCATCCACCTTGGACAAGGACGGTCAACGGGAACATTGATGTAATTGGATATACGGTCTCACTGACGAGAATCAGCCATAAGGGTCTGTCCGCAGGAAAACAGTACTGCGGTTATATATTTGAAAGATCCTCTCTGGATAAAGGCACAACCTGAGAAATCAGGTGTCGCAAAGTCACGGGTCCCATCTTGTTGTGGGGACGGCCGCACTGCCGATGGAGAGTATACCCTCGCGCGTTAGTACGCAGCTGTTGAGGATCTTTCGCGAACCTAATTTGCGGAGATTCTCATGACGCTTAGAGCGCCAAAACCTACTCATTTACTCGCGACACTGGGCCTGACTTCGGCCCTGTTATTCACTTCGGGCCTCGCGGTATCTGGTCCAAATCATGACCATGCTGCACCACACGCGTTCTCCACACCAGCGGCACAGCGCGCACAAGCTGAAACGGCTACTCAGGATCTGATCAACCAACACCGAGTATGGGTTCAGTCCCGTGGTAACGGTAAAAAACTGGGTCTGGCTAAACTGATTGAAAAAGCACAGGCACGTCAGGCGTTGCTGACCGATCTGGCTGAAACCAACCCCGCTGAGATTCTGCGAATCGCAATCCCGTCAGATGTAGCACAGGACCTGCCGGCTGAAGTTCAGGAACTGATAGAACAGCACATCGATCTGAACGGCGAGCTGGAAGTCTCCTACCAGGATGACTTCGAAAACCCGCAGAATAGCCGTTTAGTTCATCAGTTAAAAACCAACAATGGCAAGCGTGTAAACCTGCACATCTCCGGTGATGCAGGCCCGTTAAACACGGGCAACCAAATTAACGCCAAGGGTGTTGTTTTTACCAATACTCAAGGTGAAGAGAATCTGGTAGTAGATGCGGAAGACGAAGGCATTCTGATGCTGGCAGTCGGCGGTGACGAGACCGGTGGCAGCAATGGTGGCACGCCTGTGTCGCCATACAATACAGTCGGTCAGCAAGACACACTGGTGTTGCTGGTTAACTTCCAGGACAACTCAGGTCAGCAGCCTTGGTCCACCAGCCAGGTGAATAGTGTTGTATTCGGTGATGTCAGCGACTACTTCAATGAAAACTCTTATGGTAAGACCTCACTGGTCGGCGCCACCAAGGGCTGGTACACACTGCCGCTAAGCAGCTCGAGCTGCAACAATAAGGACATCGCAACTGCCGCAAAACAAGCGGCAAGCAATGCCGGCGTAAACGTTTCTGCGTATGATCGTTTCCTGTATATCTTTCCATACACCACCGCGTGTAGCTGGTCCGGTACCGCATTGGTAGGCGGTGCTGAAGCATGGATTAACGGCACGATTGATATGGATGTGATCGCACACGAAATGGGTCACAACTTCGGTCTGCACCACTCCCACTCTCTGGCATGTAATGGCACCACTTTGGGCGACAACTGTCAGAACCTGGAATACGGTGACGGCGTTGATGTCATGGGCTGGGCGTCCTCTAGCCACTTTGCAGCGTTTCCTAAGGAATACCTGGGCTGGCTGAACCAGAGCAATACACCAAGCATCCAGCATGTGACGGGCGCGGGCACGTACCAGATTGAAGCGTATGCCTCTCAGACCAACGGCACCAAGGCGCTGAAAATTCAGAAAGGTTTTGACCAGTGGGGTCACCCTGAGTACTACTACATCGAGTACCGTCAGCCGATCGGTTTCGACGCGACCATGACCAGCACGAACCCAAGCAATGTTATGAATGGTGTGGTCATTCGTACAGGCACCCCGGAAGAGAGCAGCAACACCAGTTTCCTGCTCGATATGACGCCGGAAACATATGACCTGTACACCCGTGATCCTGCGCTAACCTTTGGTCGTAGCTTCACCGATGCCGATGCTGGCGTAACAATTACGGCGGTATCCGGCGATCAAAATGGTGCTGTCGTTACGGTATCCATGGGTACTCAGAGCTGTGTGCGCAGTAACCCATCTATCAACTTTACGCCGGCTCAGGGGCCATGGGTCAATGCAGGGACAGCGGTGACCTACAACGTGACAGTCACCAACAATGATGGTGCCGCATGTTCCTCCAACAGCTACAACCTGACTGCTAACACACTGTCTGGCTGGAACGCCTCTTTCAGTGCAGCAAGCCTGTCATTGGCACCGGGCCAGAGCAGCAGTTCCGTGCTGACCGTCTCTTCTGCCAACAATGCGGCTGATGGTTTTTATGACATCGCCGTATCGGCGGTAAGTGGTAACTACAGCAACAATGGTAACGTGACCTACGTAGTTGATAACCCAGCGGCAAACACCCCGCCGGTTGCTCAGAATGACACCGCTGCGACAAACTCCGGAAGCTCCGTAGTGATTTCAGTGCTGAACAACGACAGTGATGCAGA
>JAGSHA010000007.1 GCA_023954795.1 Oceanospirillaceae bacterium
ATGGCGGAGATCGAAACCCTGACGTTGCAAAGTGCATCTCATCGGGTGATCCGCTTTTTGCTGAGCCTGGTAAAAGGAGACGAAGAACGGGTGGAGGTGAAGTTGCCGGTAGCCAAGCAACTGATTGCCGCACGTCTGGCGATGCAGCCGGAAACCTTTTCGCGGGTGATGCGTGATTTTAAAAGCCGTGGGTTATTGGAAGTCGATGGGTGCCATCTGACGATCCTGAGTGTGACCGGTTTGAAAGGATTAATGGGATGAAACGCCGCGAGTTGCCGTTAGTGTATGCCTGCTCTGGTTGTTCCAGCGTGGCGCAGCTGGCGAACGATGTCGCGGTACATCTTGATCACCAGGGCAAGGCCGAAATGTCTTGTATTTCGGGTGTGGGCGGCGGCGTACCTGCGTTGGTCAAAACGGCGCAGTCAGGGCGCAACATCATCGCGATCGATGGTTGTCAGATGCACTGTGTTGCGGCGTGTCTGGCGAAATGTGATGTGGAAGCCGATCAGCACGTGAAGTTATATGAACAAGGCCATAAAAAGCGCCTTGGTGAAAAAGCCTCTCCGGGAGATTTCGTAGAGGTGATTGAACAACTTGAGCATCGACTGGAGCTGCTGCAAAGTGATAACGCAGATTTCGGCCGGTGCACTATTGATGATTCCGATGGAGACTCCAGATGGGGCACGCAAAAAAAGACGCGGTTTTTCAGCCGCTCAACATTGCGGTATTAACCGTTTCTGACACCCGTACACTGGAGACCGACACGTCCGGCGATACGCTGCAACAGTGCGTCACCGATGCTGGCCACGCGTTGTGGTGGCGTGAAATCAAACCTGATTGCATCTATCAACTGCGCTCTGTGGTGTCTCAATGGATCGCACAGCCTGAAGTTCATATCATTCTGGTGACGGGGGGTACCGGTTTTACCGCACGGGATACCACACCAGAAGCACTAACCCCGCTGTTTGATAAACAGGTTGAAGGCTATGGTGAGTTGTTCCGCCAGATCTCTTATGACGAGATTGGTACATCGACCATCCAATCACGTGCGGTTGCAGGTGTCGCCAACCGTACGGTGATCTTTGCCATGCCGGGTTCCCCTAAAGCCTGTAAAACTGCGTGGGAAAAAATTATCCGTGAACAGTTGGATGCCCGTCATCGTCCGTGCAATTTTGTTGAGATGGTGATGCCGAATGTGAACACGGCGTGTGGTTCCCGTTCCTGATTGATGCATAGAAAAATCGCCTGAAAGACCTGTACGACCCGATTGCCGGAGAGATTTTATGACTGCCTGTAGCTGTGATTACGATCGTTTAATGCCTTTTAACACAGCGTTAGAAAAGCTGCTGGCGTCAGCCAGCGTTGTCTCCGGTACGGAGGAGCTTGCGCTTGATCAGGCTGTTGGCCGTGTGCTGGCTGCTGATGTGTGCTCCACAATTTCCGTCCCACCGGCGGATAACAGTGCTATGGACGGCTATGCGGTGAACACCACATCGCTACCGGAAAGCTTGCTTATCCCGATTAGTCAGCGTATCGCCGCTGGCGAACAGGGGCAGAGCCTTGAGCCGGGTACGGCCGCCCGTATCTTTACGGGTTCAGAGATCCCGCCCGGTGCAGATGCGGTGATTATGCAGGAGCAGTGCCGACGGGTAGGGAATGATATTCAGCTACTGATTCATCCCGACGAGGGGGATCATATCCGCCCTGCAGGGCAGGATATCCAGCCGGGTAATTGCGTTGTTGCTCAAGGTACCGTGCTTGATGGTCGCCATCTGGGGGTTATCGCCTCGGTGGGTGTCCCTAAGGTGAATGTATTCCGCAGAATTAAAGTTGCGGTGCTGACTACCGGTGATGAACTGGTTCTACCTGGACAGCCCTGTGGTCCCGGCAAAATCTTTAACTCCAACTACTTTACCCTTCAGGGATTGCTGGAGCCGATGGGCGTTGATGTGGTTTTCCCAGGGATTATCGAAGATGACCCGGACGCTACACGCAATGCACTGAAGGATGCCGCTGAAGATGCTGATCTGGTGATCAGCAGCGGTGGTGTATCGGTGGGTGAAGAAGATCATGTCAAAGCGGCCGTCGAAAGCCTTGGTGAGCTGATGCTCTGGCGTCTGGCGATCAAACCGGGCAAACCGCTGGCCTATGGTCGTGTCGGAGACACTCCATTTATCGGCTTGCCGGGCAACCCCGGTGCTGTACTGGTGACATTCCTGATGTTGGCACGTCCCTACATTCGTACCATGCAGGGCTGTGGAGAGGTGTTGCCAAAACGCTTCTTGGTGAAAAGTGGTTACGAACGTAAGAAAGTGGTCGCACGTGAGGAGTTCCTGCGTGCAGCTCTCAGCGTAGAGAACGGCGAACTGAGTGCGGCGCCTGCACACAGTCAAAGCTCTGGTGTGCTCAGCTCTTCAGTGATGGCCGACGGCTTGTTGGTTATCCCTTCCGAGCAGGCGGTTGCAAAGGGTGATCAGCTCGAATTTATCCCGTTTAACGGCCTGTTGGCCTAATCCGGATACGACACGGAGACTGCGTGATGAAAGCATCTGATCTGCAACCTGTAACCTCAGTCGCTGCGGTGATTCTTGCCGGTGGTCAGGGCAGTCGTATGGGCGGTGAAGACAAAGGACTCGTGCCCTTCAAGCAAGACCCGATGATCAGCTGGACGCTGGAAAAAGTGCGGCCGCTGGTGGATACACTGGTGATCAGCTGTAACCGCAATCAGTCAGTCTATGCCGGGTTTGGTGAGCAGACGGTAACCGATGATACCCAAGGCTTTGTAGGGCCGTTGGCGGGTGTACAGGCCGCAATGAATCAACTGAGTACTCAACACAGTCATTTATTGGTGCTGCCCTGTGATACGCCCCTGATCAGTCAGGAGTTGATTGCTCTGCTGATCAAAAAAGCGCAACAGCAGCCGGATGCGATCACTTTGTTGCGTGCGGCTGGACGGCCGCAATTTTTGCATGCGGTTATCCCTCTGCAATACCACGCAAACCTCAATGAGACGCTTGCGTCCGGGCAGCGTGCGGTATTTAAGTGGTACAAGCAGTTTCCGATTCAGGAACTTGATGTGGAAAACCATGCCCAGTGTCTGGTGAACATGAATACCTTCGAGCATCTCTCCTTGTCAGCATGATACTTTTGGTTGGGGCGAGCGCCAGCCATACCCAACCCCTAGGAATCATCGTTGTAAACACCTGATCGTGATGTCCTGTCACTTGATCATAACTGGCTTTACGCCGAACTTTTCTTCCCAATACCACTCTGATCACCGTACGCTTTTTGCCAGAACTGTATTCCCACACTAATCTGAATCTCAGGACACCTTTGATCGGCTGTTGTGCAGTCTTGCGGCTTTCGGTCACAGGCCCGTTACAGGTAGGTAACACACAACTATCCCAGAGAAGGGGAATTGATGATGTTACGGAAACTACAGCTCACTTTTTTGCTATTGCTCAGCGTTATGCTGATGATTCCAAGTGCTCAGGCGGCCTCGCGGCAGGAGATTAACGCCAAGGTGCAGGAAGCCCTGTCTCAGTTATACAAAAGCTCATCGTCCGGTAAAAGTCTCACTCAGAAAGCGGTTGGGGTGTTGGTCTTTCCTGAGGTAATCAAAGCGGGGTTTGGCATTGGAGGAGAATACGGCGAAGGTGCATTGCTTCGGGGCGGTAAAACCCAGGGGTATTACAACTTGGTTTCGGCTTCTTTGGGCTTGCAGTTCGGTGCACAGATGAAGTCTGAGGTCATCCTGTTTATGACACAGAAAGCGATGAACAAATTTCTATACAGCGATGGTTGGGAAGCGGGTGTGGATGGCAGTGTCGCCGTGGCGACATTTGGTGCCGGTGGCGAGATCGATAGCCAGACCGCCCAGCAACCGATCATTGGGTTTATTTTTTCTAATAAAGGGCTGATGTACAACCTCACCATTGAGGGCGCAAAAATCAGCAAAATCGACAGGTAGATGAATATGCGAGTATTGATTGGATTGATCTGTGTAGCGTTGGCTTCTAGCCCTGCTTTAGCGGGAAAACCCGAGTGGGCGGGTAATGATAAACACGAGAAACAACAATCAAAAGAGATGAAAAAAGCCAAGGGAAAGGCGAAAACTGAAGAGAAAGCTAAATCTGCCAAAGCCGATAAAAAGTATAAAAAGTCGGATAAAACGCAGTATTTTTCAGCGCATGAGCATGACCTGATTCGTAACTATTATGCCGAAGAAGGTATAGAGCACGGACATAAAGGTGGAAAAGTAAAAGATCTGCCACCAGGTCTGCAAAAAAAACTGGATCGGGGAGGCGAATTACCTCCGGGTTGGCAGCGTAAGTTGGAACGCGGTGAAGTTGTGGATCGAGAAGTACGCTCCTACGCCCATCCGGTTCCAGAAAGTCTGGCGGAACGCTTGCCATACGATGCAGCGACGGAAGAGATTATACGTATACAGGACAAAGTGATCCGTATGAGCCGGGGGGAGGGGACGATTATTGATGTAATTGATATTGCAGATGTCTTCGTCGGACGTGGCATGCGCGAATAAAACCGCTGATTGCATGGTAAGACCAGATTCCGTGGTGATTAGAGGATTGATACAGAGCGGCCTATAATGGCCGCTCTGCTGTATAAGGAGCTAACAATGACACCGGCAATCAACGCGGCCAAAAAGGGCAAGGTTAAATACAACATTCATGAGTACAGTCACGATCCCGCGGCGGCATCCTACGGTGAGGAGGCAGCTGAAGCGTTGGGGTTGGAGTATGGTCGCGTATTTAAAACGTTATTGGTCGCGATGAACGGAGATAATCGTAAACTGGCCGTGGCTGTTGTGCCGGTATCTGGGCAACTGGACTTAAAAGCGATGGCCAGCGCGCTGAAAGCAAAAAAAGTAGCGATGGCCAATCCAACCGACGCTGAACGTGCGACCGGTTATGTTGTGGGTGGCATCAGCCCGCTGGGACAGAAAAAACGTCTGCCTATGGTGCTTGATAACAGCGCTGAAGCGTATGACAGCATTTGTATGAGCGCTGGCCGTCGAGGGCTGGAAATCGAAATGGCAGCCGCAGACTTGATGAAGCTGACAGGCGCAGTATTAGCGCCGATTGGACGGGGAGAGTGAGTAGCAGGGTATTCTAAGGGACAACTTTGCATCCCTGAGAGAATCCCTTTTATCGCTGTGCTTAGAACGTCTTACAGAACATATGAATCACGGAAGGTGTTCAGTGAGCACTAACCCGCCTTCAACTTTCCGTTGTCGGGCTTAAATTTCGCCGGTTCCAGATCGTATTTGTTCAGCAACTTGTAGAAATCCGTGCGGTTACGCCCTGCAATACGCGCGGCCTGGCTGGCATTGCCTTCGGTAATCTGCATCACTTTGGTCAGGTACCGTTGTTCAAATTCGGCGCGAGCGTCGTTGAAGGTCGGTAACACGTGATCCTGATTGGACAGCGCCTGAGCAATGGCCCCTTCGGAGATGATCGGCGTGGTGCTGAGAGCAGTCACCTGTTCGATGATGTTTTCCAGCTGACGTACGTTACCCGGCCAAGCCATCTGGGCGAGTAGGGTTAATGCTGCCGGGGAGAGGCCTTTAACTTTGCTGTTATGGCGGTCCGCCGCGCGTTCGACAAAGTAGCGCGCCAGTAACGGGATATCTTCCGGGCGTTCGCGAAGCGGTGGTAGACGCAGGTTGACCACGTTCAGACGGTAGTACAAGTCTTCACGGAAGTCGTTTTCCTGCATCGCCTTTTCCAGATCACGGTGGGTGGCGGAGATCACCCTGACATCGACTGGGATTGATTCGGTACTGCCGACGGGGCGAATCTGACGTTCCTGTAAAACACGCAGCAACTTAACCTGCAAAGGCATCGGCATATCGCCGATCTCATCGAGGAAAAGGGTGCCTCCGTCAGCGGCCTGAAACAGGCCCTGATGGCGGCTGACTGCACCGGTAAATGCGCCTTTAACGTGTCCAAAGAGCTCGGATTCCAGCAGTTGTTCGGGCAGAGCCCCACAGTTGATGGCTACAAATGGATGGTTGCGACGTGGGCTGGCTTTATGAATCGCACGTGCCAGTAACTCTTTACCACTACCGCTGGCTCCGCTGACGAGAACGCTGACTGCTGAATGGGCTACCCGTTCAGCCTGTGCCAGAAGCTCGGACATGCTACCGCTACGCGTGACGATCTCTTTGCACCAGTCTGCCGGACTGGCCGGGGTACCGGAGAGGGCTGACTCAATGGTTTCCAGCAGCTGTTCACGGTCGATCGGTTTAGTCAGAAAACCAAATACACCGTCCTGAGTCGCTTTCACCGCTTCTGGAATTGAGCCATGGGCCGTGATAATCACCACGGGCAGATCCGGGCGGCGTTTCTGGACCTGATCAAACAGTTCGAGGCCGTCCATACCCTCCATGCGGAGGTCGGTCAGCACCAGGTCAATGCTATCATCTAGGCGGGTGAGGGCCTGTGAGCCGCTTTCGGCGCAGGTCACCTGATAGCCGCTGGATGTCAGGCGTAAACTGAGTAGTTTAAGCAGCGAGGTATCGTCATCGACAAGCAGAATGTGAGTACTCACTGGGCAATCTCCCGGTCGCGGCTGATCTCCTGTTCAATTTGAGTCAGCGCTTCGATCTTTTTACGCAGCTCCAGATTTTCTTTCCGTAAACTGCTGCTGTACTGACTAATTTGCAGCAGTAGCTTAGCCTGAGCATGGCGGAGCAGCAGGTAGCGGTCACCCGGACATTCCTTTGATGGGTTGGTGCCCTGCTGTCTGTAGTATTGCAGAGCCTTTGTCAGATCGCTGACGCTGGACTTTGGCTGCGATAGCAGCAGCGCGCTTTGGGGGTGGTCCTTAGCGTTGATCGCGTTGTGAAGCATTTCCTGTTGTTGTGTCCCGTTCGCTGTCAGGTAGCTGCGTTCCTGTAACAGCAGGCCACTGAGCCGTGCGTCGCCGATATGGCATCCGGTGACGACGTTCGGGCTTTCTTCATACATATCTTTCAATTGTCGCTGAAACTCACAGCCTGTGATCAGGGTTGTCAGCAGTAATACGATTCCAATACGCATTCTTAGGTACTCAATTCACTTAATGCCAGACGAAAACAGACCTTGTTTTCCTGATTGCTGTGCAAGCTTAGTTCAGATTTCAGAGCCTGTGCGGCGTCTTGGGCAATACTCAGGCCGATCCCCGAGCCTTTAATGGCACCAGCACGCTTATGACTGCCCTGATAGAAGGGTTCAAACAGGTGGGGTACATCATCATCAGGGATAACCGGACCGCTGTTTTCTACATCAACCAGAAGCTGGTTTTGCAGTGGCTCCAGCTGTATGGATAGCACCCCATTTGCGGTGCCGTAGTGTGCAGCATTGGATATAAGGTTTGTCAGAATACGGAGCAGCATGGCTCGATCTGTATGCCAGTATACCTTTTTCTCGGGCAATCTGACCTGAATCTTTTTCTGCTCCAGTTGCAGCTTATGGGGCGTTAGCGCTTCATTTACCAGCATTCGCAAGTCCAGCTTTTGTGGCTGGATAGGTTCTTGCTGCCCCAGTCGATTGTAATCCAGAAGCTGTTCGATCAGTGACTGCAGCTCGTGCGCGTTGGATTGCAGCAACCCAACAATCTCTTGCTGTGAGTCGTTCAGGGGGCCGGCGACTTCTTCAGCCAGCAGATCAGAGCCTTCGCGCAATGTGGTGAGCGGAGTTTTTAATTCGTGTGACATATGACGAAGAAAGCGCTGCTTTTCACCTTCTAACTGTTGCAGCTCTTGCCCTAGCCAGTCGAGCTGCTCGTCCAGTTCAACCAGTTCTCGGGGGCCGCCAACTCGGGTACCGAAGGTGCGTTCTCCCTGACCCAACGCTCGGATCCGGCTGCCAAGCCTTAAAACGGGGCGACTGATGCGGCGACTAAAGAAAACCATCATCAGAGCAGACATGCCAATTAGAATAGATGCCTGTACAACCAGTGCGTTCTGGGTGTTGTGTGCCACGGTATTAAGGTCTTTCAAGCGTACATCCAGTGCTTGATCAAGGCGGACGTTAAGGTCTCGTGTCAGGCTGATGAGTAGCAATCCCTCTGGATCAAAGTTGGAATCTGCCAATTTATCCAGATGTTCGTAAATCAGATGGATGTGATCGCTGGCATCCAGAGCAAAGCTCTGAATTGTCAGTAATTGGCGATAGTTGTTGATCTGATCGATCAGACGCAGTCTGATTTCTTCCCGAGCCAAGATTTTGTATTGGCGGGATGCGCGGGTAATGTCTTCTGCCAATTGTTGCATCGATTGGCCGCGACGGCTGATCTCAAGCGACTGGCGTGCGAGGTCACGCCCCATGGCGGACTGTTCGACCAATGCGTTGCTGGCTTGAAACAGCAGGATGCCCAGCGGCATAACCACTAGGATGAATGCGACCAGCACAAGTTGTTTCAACGAATTTGGACGCCAGTTAGCGAAACGTGATTGATTCATGAACGGCAGGGTATGAGTTGAACATTTATAGGAATTATCTACCAAAGCGCCCATGAGGTTAAGTCCATATTACAAAAGGGGCAGGCCATATCTGGTAGGTAGGGTAGGAGATATGGCCTGTAAGAGCGCTTCTGAACCATCAGTTGGGAGGGATATGGTTCAGGACGCTAACGCTGATGCTTACAGAGTAAATACAGCGTTTTTAGCAGATAGGTACGCAGTTGTTTCCGTATCTGTCTGAATGAGTGAAAACTCCGCCTCGGTCAGGTAACCGTCTTTGTTAACATCCAGTTCTTCAAACTGTTGAACCAGCGGTGCAGTATCTTTTGCTTCAATAGCACTAATCTTGCCATCTTTGTTCTGGTCCAGCTGTTCGAAAGCGGTAGGCTTTTCAGCTTCTGTGGTTTCAGTTGCCAGTACGGCAACTGGCGTTGCCAGAAGGGCAGTAACCAGAGCGATTGCAGACATCTTTTTCATAATTGATTCCTTCAAAATAAAAGACTGTATTTAAAAATCAGAATGTATATATCAATCTGCGTGCCAAGATTGTTTAAGTCCTTATAAAACAATTGGTTATATGCCTTATTTAAGCGTTTTATTTTACAGGCCTGTGAAAGCTGGGAAAATTCTCTAAAAATACCAAGAATCTGTCTGCTTGTGGCGACAGTGAAAAGAGGGTTGGTGTAAAAGTCCCGCGAAATGGGCCTTTAGGCGTGTTGCTAAAAAGCGACAGGCTGCGAGGGTTGTCTGTGAAACGCCGACAAGCCTCCGGAAAAATGATGCTTTTCAGGAGGTTGTCGCCTGCTGAGCGTTGTTGAGCACCTAGAACTGAACAGTATCTTGCGGCTCTTCGATAACGGGATTGCTAAGCTGACCGATACCTTCTAATTCAATGGTAACCCGATCGCCTGGTTTCATATAACCACGGGGTTTCATCTTCACGCCGACCCCTGAGCAGGTGCCAGTTGCGATCACATCACCGGGCTTGAGTGTGCACACAGTAGAAAGCGTTTCTATCAATTTGTAGCAGTCAAAGATCAGGTGACGGGTGTTGGAATGCTGGCGTAATTCATCATTAACCCACGTCTTAAGTTCCAGGTTGTGCGGATCAATCTCGTCAGCAGTGATGATCCAAGGGCCCATTGGACCGTGCGTATCGAAGGATTTACCTAAGGTCCAGGTGGGCGCTTTGATCTGCCAGTCTCGAATGGAGACATCGTTGACGATGGTGTAACCGGCAATCACAGAGTGGGCCTGTTCATAAGGAACGTGGCGGCAGGTTTTTCCGATAACCAGAGCCAGTTCACCTTCGTAATCCAGTTTCTCTGAGACACGTGGGCGATGGATCTCGTCATCCGGGCCGATGATACAGCTGCTCTGTTTATTGAAGATGGTGGGGAATTCTGGTGTATCCAGTCCAGTCTCTTCAATATGGTCGGCATAATTCAATCCCACACCCAGAAACTTCTCGGGATGAGGCACAGGCGCCAGTAGTCGTATCTGATCCAACGGGATGCCCGTGCCTTTCTCTGTCAGTATCTGCAGGTTGTGCTTCAGATCGTTCAGGTTTTCCAGCAGGGTGGTCATGTCACTTGGAAGGGCAGGATCCTGAGCGGTGGTGTACGCCTGATCGTTGGCGATCACGCCGACGTGAATCTGGTCGTTATGGCTAAATCGGGCCAGTTTCATAGAAACTCCTTGCTGCAGTATTGTTCTTTTCCATCATTATGGCGTGTAGGCCGGGGGCTGAACAGATCAATAATTGGATGGCGCCCAAAATGAAAAAGGGTTCATAATCGTTGGATTATGAACCCTCGTTTTACCCTAAGGATCGTTCAGGTCAGTGCCTGACGATAGGCAGAGCGTTCAGCATATTGGATACAATGCTCTGATAGGATTCTGCGTGAGGACGTTTGCTGCTCATCACACGCATGCCCCACATTCCCGCCATCAGAAATTTAGCCAGTGCTTCTGGTGATGCTTCTGCCGTCAGTTCCCCTTGCTGTTGAGCGCGGGTCAGTGTGTCAGCAAACATCTTTTCAATCTGGTCCAGATAATTCGTGATCCTCTCCCTGATCTCATCATCTTCCGTGGCCAGCTCCAGCATGGTGTTAACCATCAGACAGCCGCGACCGATCTCGTCCATCGCAATGTCGTTACTGAAACGGGTAAAAAATGCCTGAATGGCTTCAATGGGACTGTCGTTATTGAGCAAACAGGTTGATACGCGGGACAGACTGTTCTGAGCGTAGGTGTCGATCACCTCCATGAACAGGCCGCGTTTACTGTGAAAGGCACCGTACAATGAACCGGGCTTCAGGTTGGTCGCTTTTACTAGATCCGTTACTGATGTTCCGGTGAAACCGGTACGCCAGAATACTTCCATGGCTTTTTCGAGCACGTCACGACGTACAAATTCGGCAGGTCTTGCCATCGTCTTTCCCTCCTTGATAAGTTTGCCTATTATCTCACTCTCTTTGTGGAACGATCAATAAAGCTTCGTGCTGCTTTTGTTGAATAATTAGCCTATTTAATCTTTTTAGGGGTGTGATGCTAAGGTTTCTTGTGGTTTTGGTTGTTGGGCTGCTGCTGTTGGGTTGTGGAAGTACAGTGAAGCAGGTGACATCCAGTGAATTTCAGCGCGGAGTGGTGATACGCGATGGCGGACAGCTGGTATTGCGTCCCTGTCATGCAACAACCGGCCAGCCTCTGCAAGATGATAGTGGTGAACTCCTGCATTGGTTTGCTCAGGCTCCGGTGGTATTCGATCAGGCTTATGCTGAATTGATGGTGTTCCCTGATCCACTTGACCCCAGACTGAAACATATTGATCAGGTGCTTTTAGTGGGTTCGCAGCCGCGTGCTTGTGACTTCGAGTTGAACGGAAATCACTATCGGGCGGCGGGTGAAAAACCTTTGTGGATTGCCGATGTAAGGGATGAAGGCATTCGCGTCAAAGTGCGAGGTTCTTTACGCCAACTGCACTTTCCTTCTGTCGAACCTGAGCGTAGCGATACCAGACTGATCTGGCGCAGCCAGCTGAATATTCAGGGCGGTTATCAGATGGCACTGATGTTGAGCCGTGAGGCTTGCCATGATCAGTACGGAACCCGTTATCCCTATCATGCTGAATTAACGTTAAATACTTTACAGCTGACCGGTTGTGCGCGTGAAGGAAACCTGGGGCTGCGCAGTCTGGTGGCGCGGTACCGCTATGAAGATACGGCATTGTCCCTGCAACTTGATCTCAAAGCAGATGGTCAATTGATTCTGACAGATGTCAGGCGGCAAGCAGAAGGTACGGTTGCCAGTTATATGAAGGGCGAATGGCGGGTATTAGAAAGCGGACGGGTATTATTGGAGGTGTCGTTACCCGGAGGCACTAAGCAGCTGCTGTTTCTTGAACGGGAAGGTCATGGAGCGCTGAGGATCAAACCCGGCCATAAGCCCTATCAGGCCGGGGTTTTATTGCGTCGTCAGGAAGCGCTCCCGTCAAAAGATATGTCTGACGTCATAAACACCAACGCGCCGTCAGTCGTTCAGTAACAGGTCTTTGGCTTGATTGATCTTCGCTGCGAGGTAGTCGCTGCCTCCGCGGTCTGGATGCAGTTTTTGCATCAGGCGGCGGTGGGCGTCGATAATCATTTTTTCATCCGCGCCCGATGAGAGCCCCAAAATACTGTACGCTTCCTCGCGACTCATCCCTGTACTTACCGTTGAGGATTGCTGCTGAGATGACGGCTGACCGGGGTCATCTTCCCGCCAGCTATCACCAAAGCGTTTGTCCAGATAGGCTTCCAGCAAACGTGCTGATTCAGCATCCTGCTGGCGACATTGTGAAAGCAACTCGATGAACTCGTGTTCGCTGAGATCTCCCAGTTCTCTTCCCTGCATCGGTCCGGTTAGCACGGTGCCGTACATTACACCTGAGTCATGATCCAGTGTCATGCGAATCATCGCTGTCTGCACTTCAGAATGATTACCACTGTGGGTTTGGCCAGCTTGCTTTTGATTGTAGAGATGCTTGAGAAACGGCAGAAAGCGGATGATCAACGGCAAAATTTTACGCATAAAGGGAAGAACCGCCGCGATCAGTACACCGAGCCAGTGCAGACGTCCGGTAATCGCCAGATAAATCAGTGCCATTGTCACAATGACGGTGATCACTTTGATGACTGCGGCACGACGCTGTTTTACCGGTTTGGATTGAATCCAGATCATTCCGGCGATGGCGACGGTCCCTAGCAATACCAGGCCCAGTGGATGCACAGTTTACTCCTTGTGTTCAGACAAAACGTCAGATGATACGACGATAACTTTATACTGCTTAGTATACTGTTTTATTGATGAGTTCAGGTCAGTTGTGTCCCATCTTAAGATCTGGAATGTCCTTTCAACTGATGGGTGAGCTGAAGTACCTCGCCGGGTTTGTCTTTGGCAAAGTTCTCCAGTGCTTTTGGGCCGCCTGCGGCATAAACGGCGACGGCTGCCAGTAACGCTTTCAGAATTTGGGCGCTGCCACTGTTAAAACCGCAATAGGCACCGCCGGACAGACGGGCCAGTTCTTTAAACGTACGCTTGGCCACCAATTCATTTCCTTCCTGAAAGATAAACACGGGTGTGCCCAGCAATCCAAGTTCACCCGCCAGTCGACTGAGTTTGTCGGCAGGTTCTTCAAGGCAATCACCGATAAATACCACCGCCTGTATTTTCCGGCGCCGCGTTTCCAGCAGGGCGTGATTGAGAACCCGCAATAACTGTGTGTGACCCGCCATGCAGCTCACCTGATTCATGCGGTCGAGCAGGGCGTGGGTGTTACTAAACCAGCCGGTATGTTCAAACTGAGCATAGCCATGGTAGTAGCACAGCTGAACCTGAAGCCCGCCGGTTTTTCCGGCTTCGATGAACATCTCGCTTTGCAGGTGGCAGGCCTGATCCCAAGTACGCTGACGACTGGCGGTGGCATCTAACGCGAATAGCAGCCGACCTTCAGCCCCGGTATTCAGGGTCGCTGGAGCACGGGTGACCTGATCCAGAAAGGCGTCAAGCTCTTGTTTAGACGCGGTTATTACAGGGTGTTTATGTTGATTACTCATCTTCAGATCCTATAACGATCTTTATGAGTATAGCGAAAACAGATGTAAGAATTGGAGAGAAGATGCCGGGCCAGATTAACCCGGCAGAGGGTTTATTCACCTATGTAGCGCAGGCGTTTCTTCTTTTTGACGTATTCCAGGTCGACCAACACCAGGCCGTCCACGCAGTAGTTGAAATCCGCATCGACACCAAAGTCGAGAAAACGAACGCCGCCGTCTTCGCATAGATCACTGTACTGTTTGTACAAGGTGGGTACGCTGACACCGAGGAATTCCATCTGCTCTTTCATCACGCGGAAGTCGGCTTTGTAATCGCTGCCGTTAAACAGGCGGGCCATATTCTGCGCGGTCGCATCGTCCAGCTGATAGGGGGAGAAGGATCTGGCCAGATGCTCGTTGTCTTTGAAGTAGTGGCTATAGAACCAGATCAGCATATCTTTGGCGGCTTTCGGATACGAGTTGCTCAGACTGACGGGGCCAAACATGTAGCGAATGTCCGGGTTCTTGCGCAGATAGGCGCCAATCCCGTACCAAAGGTAATCCAGACTACGTTTACCCCAGTATTTCGGCTGTACGAAACTGCGCCCCAGTTCGATTCCGCGTTCGAAGTAGGTATCCATCTGCTCGTTGTAGTTGAACAGAGTCGAGCTGTAGAGTTCGTGCTCACCATCACTTTTCAACTTGGAAACTTCAGCCAGACGGTATGCTCCGGCGATCTCCAACTCTTCGTCGTCCCAGAGAATCAGATGGCGATAGTGTTGGTCATACCGATCCAGATCTTTCTTTTCACCCGTGCCTTCACCAACACAGCGGAATGCAATCTCGCGTAAACGTCCCACTTCATTGATAACCGCTGAATCAGCGTGGTAGTCAAACAGGTAGATTTTTTTCCCATCGGAGGTTTCGCCTAATAACTCTGATGACTTCAGTTCTTGCTTAATTGTTTGACGATCCTGAGGATGGGCAATGGTTTTTTCAGTAATGAATAGCGGGGTACGGCCTTTGGCGATGCGATAAAGATGTTTCTTGAGCAGCTTACATTTTTCGGGTGTCGAAACCGGAACGGCGTCCAGCTGGCTGAACGGAATCGGTTCACCCACCTTGAGGGGGATCGATACCGATTTCTTGTTGAACATCTCCCGAGCCAGTAACAGGGTCGAAAGGTTGCGGTTTACATAGGATGCACTGTAGAAAAGAGATGAGTTTTTTCCGCCAATGAAGGTGGGCAGAATGGGGGCGTTGGCTTTACGCGCAAACCGGATAAAGCCGCTGTTCCATTTCCCATCTTTGATCCCGGTGACGCCGGCACGGGACACTTCACCGGCAGGAAAGACGATGACCGCTTCTTCGTTTTGCAGGCTCTCCACAATACGGGCAATGTCGCGCTTGCGGGTGCTTTTGCCCATGTTATCGACCGGCAAGAACAGGGATTTCAGCGGATCGAAATTCATCAGAAGATCGTTTGCCACAATCTTCACATCTCGACGGACTTCACCAATCGCCTTGAGCAGTGCTAATCCATCCAATGCGCCCAGAGGATGATTGGCTACAATCAGAACGCGCCCGCTGGACGGAATGTTCATGCGATCTTTGTTGCTCATGGTATAACTGAAGTTGAAGTAATCCAGTACGCGATCAATAAATTCGAAGCCGGTGGCATCGGCATTGTCATGCAGAAAATCGTTAATTTCGTTCTCGCGAATCAGCTTACGCAACATAAACAGTGTTGAGCGTTTTACCGGAGCAGGTTTCTGCACAAACGTGGGATATTTATGGGTCAGAGCTTTTTCAACGTTGATCACGTTGTATACCTTCATCTGTTCGTTTCGTATGAAAAATATATGGAAGATTTGTGACTGCTGGTTGACGCAATTCTTACGCTTTGATGACGCTTGGCGGGGCAAGATAAAAAGCGTCTAATGAACGGAAATACGAAACGGACAGGAGCAGACTCAATGCAATATGTGGTGGCAAACCGGATTTATGTGGCTGATGGATGGCAGGAAACCTTTGAGGAACGTTTTCGTAAGCGCGCGGGTGAGATAGACAAACAGCCGGGATTTGTGCGCATGGAAGTACTAAGGCCGGCAAAAGAAGGGACGCCATACATCGTTCATACGCATTGGGCGGATAAAGCCAGCTTTGACGGCTGGGTGGGCAGTGATGATTTTAAACGCTCTCACGCAAATCCTTTGCCAAAAGAGGCGTTCAGTCAGAAAGGTGGGCTGGAGATGCACGAGGTGATTATCTCTACGGATCAGTAAGCCCTGTTTTACTCCAATATTTGGACAATGCGCTGATTTTGATTATTATCTGTATAAATATACAGTTAATTGGTCAGGCGGGTGCAGCAGAAAATCATTCATTGCGATTGTGATTGCTTCTTTGCAGCAGTGGAGATGCGGGACAATCCGGCGTTGGCGAATATCCCGATTGCGGTGGGCGGCAGTTCCGACCGTCGTGGCGTGATCTCCACCTGCAATTACCAGGCGCGGGAATACGGTGTGCGTTCCGCCATGGCCACCGCCCGTGCGATCAAACTCTGTCCGAATCTCACCGTTATTCCCGGCCATATGGACAAATATCGTCAGGTATCTCAACAGATCATGGCGATCTATCGGGACTACACTGATCTTATTGAGCCGCTGTCTCTCGATGAAGCTTTTTTGGACGTCACGGATTCCGAGCACTGTAAAGGCAGTGCCACGCTGATCGCGCAAGAGATTCGTGCACGTATCAAAGCTGAAGTGGGGATTACGGTGTCATCCGGTGTTGCGCCCTCCAAGTTCCTCGCAAAAATTGCCAGTGATTGGGATAAACCGGACGGTCTTTACGTGATCCGACCCCATGAGGTTGATGCGTTTGTGGAGGTGTTGCCTGTTGAAAAGATTTTTGGGGTGGGAGAGAAAACGGCGGCACGTCTGCACAAGCTGGGCGTAAAGCAGTGCGGTGATCTGCGCGGTTACACGCTGGCACAGCTCGTAGATCACTTTGGGCGTTTTGGTAAACGCTTATATGAACTCTGCCGCGGTATTGATGATCGGCCTGTAAGAGTAAGCAGGGAACGCAAATCAATCAGTGTGGAAAATACCTTCTCGCAGGATCTGCCGGATCTGGAGAGTTGTTTGGTGCATCTGCCTGAACTGATGCAGAGTCTGGCTTCTCGGTTCGAAAAGCACCGAGAGAAACGCACGGTGAAAGGCGCGGTGGTCAAGATGAAGTTTGCCGATTTCACCCAAACGACTGTTGAACATGCGTCAGATCAGCCGGATCTGGAGCTGTTTGCCGCGTTGATGCGCGAAGCTTGGGGGCGAGGGTGCAAGCCCGTGCGTTTGTTAGGTGTCGGTTATAGGTTGGGGCAGTTTCAGCAACGACAGGGAGAGCAGCTCAGCCTGTTGTGAGGACGGGGGTGTTGATGAATATTCAAGCATTACAAACAGAATATGAAGCGCTGGTCATCGGTGATAAACACCGGGACGAACAGATTGGCCGCCGGTGTTGTGCGTTGGCGATTGAAGCATTGCGCAACCACAGCTATGGCATCGGAGCAGTATTGACTGATGACCACGGTGATATCTTGGTCGAAGGTTATAACCGGGTCTTCGAGCAACACTTTCGGGCTGCCGCGCATGCAGAGATGGAGTTGTTGGATGCATTCGAAACACAATATCCGGACTATGGTGATCGCAGCGAACTGACGCTAGTGGTGTCACTCGAACCTTGTCCGATGTGCTTTGCCCGAATTCTGGCCAGTGGGATTGGGCGGGTGCGCTATCTGGCGAAAGATAATGATGGCGGCATGGCGCATCGCGTGCGTCACCTGCCCGCCGCATGGCGAAATCTTGCCAGTTTGGGTGATTATGGCGCTGCAGACGTCAGTCGCCCGTTACGCGAATTTGCCGCTAAACTCGCCGAATTCGCCGTATTTGAGAAAAGAAAACGTCTAATTCAGCAAATCCGCGGGTGATATGCTGCGAGTGCAAAGGTGTTCTGATATACTCGCGCCCTTTTTCCAAACTGCATAAAAATTGCGCAGAGAGTCTCAATGTTTCAACTGATTGCTTCACGCACAAGTAGCCTGAAAAGTGATGTCCTTTCCGGTCTGACGGTCGCGCTGGCATTGGTACCGGAGGCGGTTGCATTCGCCTTTGTTGCTGGTGTTGAGCCGCTGGTCGGACTGTACGCTGCCTTCATGGTAGGCCTGATCACCGCAGCCATTGGTGGTCGTCCAGGTATGATTTCCGGTGCAACCGGCGCACTGGCGGTCGTTATGGTCAGCCTGGTGGCGCTGCACGGTGTGGAATATCTGTTTGCGACAGTGGTCCTGATGGGTATTTTCCAGATAATGGCGGGGGCTTTCCGCTTGGGTAAGTTTATCCGTCTGGTACCGCATCCGGTGATGCTGGGTTTTGTGAACGGTCTGGCGATCGTCATCTTCCTGGCACAGATGAAGCAGTTCCAGTTTCTGGATGAAAGCACGGGTGAGCTGGCGTGGTTGCAGGGTAATCAGATGTACCTGATGCTAGGTCTGGTTGCGTTGACCATGGCGATCATTCATTTCCTGCCTAAGCTGACTAAAGCGCTGCCATCTTCACTGGTGGCGATTGTGACGGTGGCTGCACTGGTAATCGGATTAGATTTGGATGCACGTAACGTTCAGGACGTCTTGCGTGATATGTCCGGTGATCCACTGGCGACAATCGCAGGTGGTTTCCCAGAGTTCCATATTCCAATGGTTCCGATCTCACTGGAAACGCTGCAAATCATCGTACCTTACGCATTGATTCTGGCGGCGATTGGTCTGATTGAATCCCTCCTGACA
Organism: Oceanospirillaceae bacterium; assembly: GCA_023954795.1. GTDB lineage: Bacteria > Pseudomonadota > Gammaproteobacteria > Pseudomonadales > Balneatricaceae > Pontibacterium. The sequence continues at coordinate 18,386 of JAGSHA010000007.1, forward strand.
CTGACGCTGATTGATGAGATCACCGATACGCGCGGACGTGGTAATAAGGAATGTGTCGGCCAGGGCGTTGCGAACGTGGCGACGGGCTTCTTTGGTGGTATGGGCGGTTGCGCGATGATTGGCCAGAGTATGATTAATATCAACTCCGGTGGGCGTGGTCGAATGTCCGGTATCTCTGCAGCGTTGTTCCTGCTGGCCTTCATCTTAGTCGGTTCTGCACTGATCGAAATGATTCCGGTAGCAGCGCTGATCGGTGTAATGTTCATGGTCGTACTGGGGACGTTCGAATGGGCGAGCTTCCGTCTGTTGGGTCGTATCCCGCTGTCCGACACTCTGGTGGGTATCACTGTTGCGGTCGTGACTGTGCTGACCGATCTGGCGATTGCGGTCATCGTGGGTGTGATTATGTCTGCGCTGGTATTTGCGTGGAAACATGCCAAGCAGATGGACTTCACGGTTCAGGGTGATGATAAGCAGAAGGTTTATCTGCCAAATGGTCCGCTGTTCTTTGGTTCCATTCAGACCTTCCGTGATCAATTTGATCCGGCTAGCGATCCAGATGATGTCATTGTTGATTTCGCAAACTGCCGCGTCATGGATCACTCAGGCCTGGAAGCGATCGATTCACTGGCTGACCGCTACATGAAAGCGGGCAAAGAGCTGCATATTCGTCACCTGAGCCCGGAGTGTCGTGACCTGCTGCGCAAAGCCGGTAATCTGGTGGAAGTAAATGTGATCGAAGATCCTAAATATAAAGTGGCGACCGATACGCTGGCATAAGCCGGGTTGCATCGCCGTTTATAAAAAGCCGCTCCTTTCGGGGAGCGGCTTTTTTGTGCCTACTCAAAGGCTAGAATTCAAAGCTATAACTCAGCGACATTGCGCCGTAGTTGTGTCCTTCCGGCTGTCCTTTGAATTCACGACTGCGGTGTACCCGTGAGAAAGAGAACTTTGCGCCACGGTATAACACTGCCCAGCCCACAATCACTTCACCGACAAACGGTTCTTTATCGACAGAATGGCTGTCGCTGAACGTGTTGCCGTCTAAGAAGATATCATGCAGTACATAACGGCCATCAGCGGCGATAAACAGGTGTGCCCCAATACTGTTGTCGCGGCTGGAGCTGCTGAAGCGTGCATCGGTTGGATCGGGCGCGCTGTTATCGCCTCCCGGGCGCAGTGCCGAGGTGCCAAAATCGCCGGGTAGGTGCCAGCCCAGGCGAAATTCTGCCCCCGCGTTGGCATAGGTGGCGACATTACCCAGGCTGCCACCTGCGTGAAAAATGGTGTCGTAGGAGAGTACGCCGGTCAGAGGTTTGGGGGCATAACGGTACTTCAGCTCATGCACAAGCTGTAACCCCAATTCGTTTTCCAGCTGATTGTCCCAACCCTGAAACTTATCAAAGCCGCGCAGATCATGGATGAAATCCTGTGCTTCCTGTCCCAGTGCTGCGGGGCCGACAATGCCTATGTTTAGCTCGGTCGTGCGCAAAATATTCTTGCTGCGGCTCTGGTAGGCCAGCCCGCTGTATAACCAGCCTGCATAGGGGCGATCATCGGGATCAACGGTTGTGCGGTTGATGTCATTAGGGGTGTAGATCTGCTGACCAAAAGTGATGATCAGGTTACGTTGTACCTTCTCGCTATTCGTTGTTTCGGCATCCAGAAAAGGGAGATATTGGTTTACGCCTAAAACCCAGTCTGGCAAGCAATCATCCGTGAGGAAGTTGTCCACATTGGGGGAGACAAGAGAAACACGGATACCGTTGGTGTAATTGCGGTCGGTTTCAGTGAACAGGTCATTATCGAGGTAGAAGTTGGCAGTCCACGGATCTTTTTCGTTATCCAGTTTGCTGCGGCACTCGGTATCATTCGCGAATGCTGGCATAGCACTGCTGAGCAGCAGTGCAGTGATCAGCGGAAGAGATCGCGTGGCCGACGTCGGCTTTTGATCAGTTTCCAGGTGATGACTAACAGTATTGAGAACAGAATCAGGGCTTGTTCCGGAATACTCAGCCCGATAAAGGTCCAATGGCTTACGTTGCACTCGCTGGCTCCTCGAAAGATTGAGATCAGTGTTTCAGCAGAGGGCATTGTATCAAAGAGCTGATCGACATTGAGATTACAATTTACAGCTGTTGATGAATTGATCAGTTGCTGGTGAATCCAGACATGTTTCAGCGTTGTAGCGATCCCCGCGAGCGTCATTAGAAAACCAACAACGCCGTATAGCCGTTGACCGGTGCTGCCTGGATTATGCAGGTACGCGAGCAGAAAAATTGATGCGACCGATAAGGTGATCAATTGGGTTAATGAACAGAGGATACAGGGCTCCAGAGCCAACTGTTCCTGCAGGTAGGCGGTGGTGAAGGCTATTGCACTTGCGCAGACAATAAACCCCAAGCCATTCAGGCGTCGATAGTTGTACTTCGTCGTACCGACAAAACCACTCATGGAAGACATCCAGTTTATTTATTATGTACTGTCCGTATATTCGGACTTTTATCAAAAACCGTTGTGTAGTATTTAAACAACGGTTTTAAACCCTGTGTAACAAAAACTGCCGAGCAGAGACCATACAGGCCAAGTATTGAAGTTTTTTGAATGCTTGGTGTATGAATTTGCTTTTGTATAAGAATATGACACAAAGTTACCGCGGATTATTTGTTGTAGTCAACGGGTAACAATTAAACGTTTGATTTAAGTCGGTTGTAACGAACAGGCATAAAAAAGGCCTCAAATAGAGGCCCTTTTTCAATAACGGATTAACTTGGTTTCATTAGCCGAGTTTTGGCTCATGCCAGTTGATGTTTTTCAGAAATTTATGCGCAGGATAGAATTTGCTGTCTTTACCGTTTTGGTCTTTAGCTGACTTAATGAACGCTTTTGGTAGCTCGCCTCCAGCATATACTTCGATACCGATTTCGTTTTCGTAGTAGGCCAATGTCTGGGCAATTTCGTCTTCGGTTTTACACAGTTTCGAGAGGTTACTCTCCTGTACCGCAGCCATATCAGCGTCTGCGTCGATACCCAGGATATGCGCCATGCCGTAGGTTGTTACCAAAACGTCGGCGATTGCATCACGGACTTCGGTGACGTCCTGTTTTTCGATACCTTCAACCAACTCGGCCAGTTCTTCCTGAATCAGGTGCAGTTGTTTCGCTGCTTTTTCCCAGTTTGGTGTTCCGTATTCACCTTTCTGGTTGCCAAAAACAGTGTTCAGAAAAGATACGTCGGTAAAGTTGCTCATTGAAGCTCCTGTGCATTTGAGTCGACAGCGACCTGTCGGATTTTCTCAACAATTGCCCGCAAGCCATTTCCCCGAGATGGACTCAGGTGGCGTTGCAGATCCAGTTGATCAAAGTAGTTGTTAATATCGAAAGATTGAATATGTGTAGCACTTTGGTGGTTATACGCCGCCAGTACTAATGCGATCAGACCACGAATGACGCGGGCATCTGAGTCGGCCTGAAAATGAAAGATGCCGTTGTTATCTTTCTTAAATGCCAGCCAAGTCTGGCTTTCACACCCCTGAATACGGTGTTCTTCAGTTTTAAGGTCATCGGCGAGTTTGGGTAACTGTTTGCCTAAAAGCATCAGCTCGCGGTATCGGCTGTTCCAGTCTTTGAGTGGCAGCAGTTTCTTCAACAGATCGTCGGCGTTGATTGTGGAACCGTAGGGCGAATCGTTGAAAGCCGGGTCAGACTGTTCATGGTTTCTAGGAACGGTGACCTGAATATCGTTTTCACGCGCGATCTGATCCAGTGCAGTAGCAAACAGCTCGACCTCTGCCAAGGTGTTATAGAACGCAAAGGAGGCCCGCGTAGTGCCATTGATACCCAGTGCCTGCATCAGTGGCATGGCGCAGTGGTGGCCCGTACGGACGGCAATACCCATTTGATCCAGTTGTAAGCCGATATCCTGCTGATGGTGTTTATCTAACTGGAAAGAGATCAGGCTGACACTGTGTTTCGGTTCGCCAATTCGGGCGAAGCCGGGCACGTTTTGGCAGCACGCCAATGCATGCTGAAACAACTGTTGCTCATGCTGATCCAGAGCATGCCTATCCTGCTGGTTGAGCCAGTTTACGGCAGCACTTAAGCCGAGCACACCACTGATATTGGGCGTGCCTGCCTCAAACTTAAACGGCAACTGGTTGTAGATGGTGCCCTCGAAGCTCACTTGGGCAATCATCTCGCCGCCGCCTTGCCATGGAGGCATGACTTCCAGCAGGGCTTCTTTGCCCCACAGTACGCCAATGCCGGTGGGGGCGAACATTTTGTGACCAGAGAATACATAGAAGTCACAGCCTATCGCCTGCACATCGATTTGGAAATGCGGCAGCGCCTGTGCACCATCAATCAGCACTGTGGCATCAACCGCTTTCGCTGCTGCCGTAATGTCGGCAACGGGGTTCACCGTACCGAGTGTATTGCTGGCGTGCCCAACGGCAACCAGCTTAGTCCGATGATTGAGCAGGTTCCGATAGGCGTCCATATCCAGATCGCCGGTTTCCAACAACGGGATCACACGAATAATCGCCCCCGTGCGTTCGGCAATCATCTGCCAGGGAACAATGTTCGCGTGGTGTTCCAGCGTGCTGAGAACGATCTCATCACCGGTGCTGAGGTTGCTAAGCCCCCAGCTGTTGGCGACCAGATTGATCGCTTCGGTGGTGCCTCGGGTCCAGACCACTTCACGACTGTTAGCCGCGTTTAGATAACGGGCCATGGTCTCGCGTGCTTGCTCAAAGCGCAGCGTTGCTTCTGCACTCAGGTGGTGTGAGGCTCTATGCACATTGGCGTTAGTGGTACGGTAGTAGTCCGCCATCGCATCAATAACCTGACTCGGTTTCTGCGTGGTGGCGGCGTTATCCAGATAGATTAGTGGCTGGCCGCTGACCTGCTGGGCCAGCAGCGGGAACTGATCGCGCAGCATCTTACTCTTGGTTCAGTTGTTTGTTGTAGCGGCTCTGCCAGCGGGCATACATCATAGCGCTGGTGAACAGTGTCACAATCAGCACACAGGAGATCATGCCCAGTGCAAAGGTTTCCGGAATCAATGCTGAGAGTACCGCTGGGATAAAGTAGAGCATCAGCACAAAGCACAACCATGCGTGACCACGCGGATTTCCGCTGATAACAGTAGGGGCAAAGGCCAGTAAAATAGCGCTTTTAAACAGCACGATCACCCAGGGATTGGCGTCTGGAACAGGTTGTATCACTAAGTGCCAAACGGCAAACAGGGCCAGTAACCCTACGTAACAGGAAACGGTAATCAGGCGGCTCAGGCGCGCCTTGAGACGGTAGTCTTCAGCCATGGTGTTTATTTCTCTATCAGTTTCAGGGCCAGTTCGCCCAGACGTTTGCCCTGTGCGCGACAGAGGCTGAGTTCGGTTTCATCCGGTACATTGTTATTTTCCCGGCCAGCAACGTGGGTGGCACCATAAGGCGTGCCGCCGCTTTGGGTCGAGAGTAACTCGCTTTCGCTGTAGGGCAGACCTGCAATCACCATGCCTTGGTGAAGCAGTGGCAGCATCATAGAGAGCAGGGTGCTTTCCTGCCCACCGTGCAAGCTGGAGCTGGACGTAAATACCGCTGCCGGTTTGTTGATCAGGCCACCGGAAAGCCAGATCGAACTGGTGCCGTCGATGAAGTATTTCATCGGTGCGGCCATATTGCCGAAACGTGTTGGGCTGCCCAATGCCAATCCCGCGCAGTTGACCAGATCCGCTTCGCTGCAATAGGGTGCGCCTTCATCGGGCACCGCTGGCGCTGTACTTTCGCATACGGTGGAGATGGCGGGCACCGTGCGTAAACGTGCTTCAATACCCGCTTGCTCAACGCCGCGGGCAATATGCTGTGCCAGAGTGCGAGTCGCACCCTGACGGCTATAGTACAGAACCAGTACGTAAGGTGTGGACACTTACACGATCTCCAGTACAGACTCCGGTGGGCGACCGATACGGGCAGCGTCGCCTTTGATCACGATTGGACGCTCGATCAGGCGTGGGAATTCGATCATCTTCGCGATCACCTGATCTTCATTCAGGTTCGTGTCGTCCAGACCGGCTTCTTTGTACTCTGCTTCTTTCTTGCGCAGCAAATCGCGTGCGGAGATACCCAGCTTTGCCAGGACAGATTTCAGCTCTTCGGCACTCGGCGTTTCTTCCAGATATTTAACGATGGCCGGTTCGATACCTCGTTCTTCCAGCAGCGCCAGCGTCTGGCGAGATTTGGAACAGCGCGGGTTGTGGTAGATAATCACGTCACTCATTGTTTAATACCGATTTATAATGTTAATGCGATGTTGGGTCAGGGACTGTTAACCTGAGCCCGTATTGTATACGTCTGATCCCGTGCGACAAAGGATACGTCATGCGCCAATTGTTTGATAAACCGTTTATCCGCTTTTTGGGATACCTGATTCGCCAGTTTATAGCCAATAAAGGGGTGCTGAATGCGTCAGCCCTGACCTATACCACGCTGTTTGCGGTGGTGCCGTTGATGACTGTGTCATACGCAGTATTAGCCGCTGTGCCGTCCTTTCAGGGGGTCGGAGATGAATTGCAGAGTTGGGTGTTCAGTAATTTCGTGCCTGCTACTGGCGCGGTGGTGCAAGATTATCTGAGCAATTTTGCCAGCCAGGCTCGCCAGCTGACCGCTGTGGGTGTTGCCGTACTCGCGGTCACTGCAATCATGATGATGAAAAACATTGAGGCGGCGTTTAATCAGGTTTGGCGGGTCACTGAGCCGCGTAAAGGGTTATCCAGTTTTCTGCTGTACTGGGCGATCCTGAGTTTAGGACCGGTACTGATTGGTTTAGGTTTAGGTGTTACATCGTATATCGCGTCGATCTCGGTGGTATCTGAAGCAACGGAGCTTGTGGGTAAAGCGCGTCTGCTTTCTATTCTGCCGATGGTGCTCTCTGCTGCGGCTTTCACCTTGCTGTATGCAGCGGTACCAAACTGTCGTGTGCCACTCAAAAACGCCTTCTATGGCGGTTTAGTCGTAGCGATCCTGTTTGAGACGGCTAAGCGCGGGTTTGCCCTGTTTGTGACACAGTTCCCGTCCTATGAGCTGATCTATGGGGCATTTGCGGCAGTGCCTTTGTTCCTGCTGTGGATTTTTATCTCCTGGATCATCATCCTCTTGGGAGCGGAGCTGACACGTTGTTTAACGGTGTATCGGCGTTTGGATGTGTCGAATGGAACCTCCGAGCTGCACATCATGGTAGCGGTGATCCATCGTCTTTGGCAGGCACAAGAGAAGGGCGAGTCGATACCGGATCGTATTTTGCTGAAAGAGATACCGGGGCTGGATCAGGGGCGTTGGGATCAGTACGTGCAGATCCTGCTGGAAGGTCAGGTGGTCAGTCGCAGTGATGGGGGGGATTTCCTGTTGAGTCGTGATGCGGGGCGTATCTCGCTGGATGAGCTCAACGGGTTATTGCCATGGCCTTTACCGGATTCTCCGCAGGCTGAATCCATTGCAGGCTGGGAGCGAGGATTAAACCAGCGCCTGAATCGTGTGAGCAGTGAGCGCAAAGAGGCATTGAATATTTCGCTGGAAGCGTTATTTTCAGAGTCAGATCACAATAAGCACGTGATCGAAGATTCAGATACAAGCGTCGGACCAAGGTGAGGTAAGAACAGTAATGGCGACTATCTGCGTACATGCATTAGTTACAGGACGGGTGCAGGGTGTCTGGTTTCGCCAGTCTACTCTGGAAGAAGCTGAACGTGCGGGGCTGGTAGGTTGGGTGCGCAACCTGTCCGATGGCAGTGTAGAAGTCCTGCTGCAAGGCGAAGATAAAGCCGTGCATCATGTAGAGGCGTGGCTGGGGCAGGGGCCTGAGCTTGCGACGGTAGCGGATGTTCAGTCTGAGACAGTCGATCTCTCAGAGGATCTCGTCGCGTTCAGTATTATCTGATCGCAGGCGAGGTCAGTTTCAACTCTTCCAAACATTCACAAAACGGTACCGTTATTCTCTGTACCGTTTTTGGTTTTTATAGACTCTTTCGGGATACCAGACCTTTCCATAAGAACCGTTATAGCGTGCCAGTGCTTCGGTCCAGTCCCCTTTCGCCACTTTCAGGTAGTGTTTGAGGATAGTGCAGCCATAACGCAGATTAGTCTTAATATTGGTGAGGTTGTCGTTAGGTCGGCCGATCTCTTTCTTCCAAAATGGCATCACCTGCATTAACCCTTGTGCGCCCGCCCGTGAAATTGCAAAACGGTTAAACAAACTTTCGGTGTGGATGAGTCCCAATACCAGATCGATCGGGAGTTCGTGTCGTTGCGCTTCCGCATGGGCGTTGCGTAATATTTCGACACGCTCCAGATCATCTTTCACGTAACGATCAATCCGGCCCGACATATCGACCAGCCAGACCTCAGCAATGTAGCGGTCTTTAAAGCTGTCTGCGGTCGCAAAACTCTGCTTCAGTGCATCGCGTAACTCAGGATCAAAGGTGTCGGGTGTATTGGCCCAAACGCTCGTCGAGAGCATCAGGCAGAAGCAATAGCAGGCGATCTTTAGTGTGTGCATGAATAGGAGTATACCTCAGTGATCTAACGGATGAAGGATGAGACACCTCAAGTGAGCATATCTGTGCTATAACTTTCTACCAATGTTTTGTTCGTTTAGATGACGGAGTGTTGCGGATGTCTGAAGACAACAGTCTTGCAGTGACCCAGTTGGATGCGTTGATCTCTACGCTGGAAGAGACAGTGCTTTTCCTCAATGGAGAAGCCAAAGTGATTAGTTATTCGGTAGGTGCAAATCATTGGTTAAATCCGATGATATTGCTGGGACATTCGGCCAATGAGGTGTTTCCAGAAACCGTTGTGACATCACTGAACACGGTATTGGATAAAGCTGCCACTGACGGTGTACAGCAGTTGGAGCAACTGGTGCGACCTGATAGCGCGCCACTGTTAAAAGAGGCGGGGCTGAAGGAAGCGCTCTGGTTGCGTTTGAGCATCGCCCCTTCGGGTGATGGCTGGGTGCTGGTTGTGCGAGATGTGAGTGAGCAGAAACGTCTGTCCCGGCGTTCTGGCGGCCAGTCACAGCGAGACATACTGACCGGCGCTTACAATCGACGTACCTTGATGCCGGTGATTGAGCAGGCCGTCGCGCAGGCCCAGCGTTATGATTGGATCTGTTCGATATTGGTGATCGATATCGATGGTTTGGCGGCGATCAATAATAAATACGGATGGGATGCGGGTGATCAGATTCTGCAGCAGATGGTCCGTACACTGGATGCTACTAAGCGCACGGCCGATTTTCTGGCGCGTATCTCCGATGATAAGTTAGCGCTGTTTTTGCCAGAGACGAACCGGGAGCAAGCCTTGTTGGCATCCGAGCGGGTGCTGAAGATTGCCCGCGACATGGTGATTGAGGTCGATAGTACTGCGGTGCCGTTTACTGTCAGTATTGGTGCCGCGACCCTGAGTGGTGTTGAAGATACGGCGGCACGAATGCTTGATCGGGCGGAAGATAATTTGGCTGTTGCTTCGCAAAGCGGCGGTAACCGTGCGGAAGGCGACGAGGCCTGACGGTTGTTATAAACCGCTAAAAAGCCAGCCCCGCTATATTATGCCAGGCTGGCTTTTTTATGCCTGCTCCGCAGGAACCGAAAGCAGGAGCTGCTTGTTCTGGATGTTGCTTTCAATGTCTATGGCGGGCATTGGGCGAGCGAATAAAAAGCCTTGATAGAAGTCACAGTGTCTTTCTAGTAGATGTTGGTGTTGGAATTCGGTTTCTACCCCTTCGGCAACGATATTGAGTGTCAGGCTTTTGGCAAGCCTGATGATCGTGTCCAAAATCAGTGCATGTTCTTCATTTTCGATGTTTTTTACGAATGATCGATCAACTTTTAGGGTGTCGAGCGGAAACTCACTGAGGTAGGCGAGGGATGAATAGCCGGTGCCGAAGTCATCTAGCGCCAGACTCAGGCCCATTGCCTTCAGTTCTCGTAACAGTGACCTTCCGTGTTCCAGTTGTTCCATCAGCGTAGTTTCAGTGATCTCCAGTTCGATATATCTAGCGTTGATATTGTAGGTCTGAATCGCCTCTTGAATATCTGTTAAGAGGCTTTGTTGCTTCAGCTGCTGGCTGGATATGTTGACTGCAATTTTTATGTTTCCGAGTCCGCTATCACGCCACAATGCATGTTGCCGACATGCTTCTTTAATCACCCAATGCCCGATCATGTAGATCAGATCGGATTGTTCTGCGATAGGAATAAAAATTCCGGGCGAAATGGGGCCTTTTTCCGCACAGGTCCAGCGTAATAGGGCTTCTACTTTTTCTAATTGAAGTTGGGTATTCAGGATCGGTTGGTAATGCAGGGTAAGTTGGTTTTTTCCGATTGCGGAGCGCAACAGTGTTTCCAGCCGCATGTTCTCTTTTAAACTGTCCGAATACTCCGGTTGGTAGATGTCAAACTGGTTGTTGCCCAGCGTGCGTGCGGAGGAAACTGCCGCAGATGTTGCGTTGATCAGAGTCGTCAAATTTTGACCGTGGTCGGGGTAATAGGCAATTCCTATGTTCACCGGTGCCAGTAAGTCGAATCCATCACAATGGATTGGAGTGCGACCGATGCACAAAATTTTCTGCGCCAAGCTGGAGATATAGGCGGGATCATGATGTTTGGTTACCACCAGAAATTCATCTTTGCCTATCTGAGCAAGATAGTTTTCCTCGTTCAGGATGCGACGAATACGTTCGATGTATTCGTTCATAAATCGGCTTGCTGTTTCATCGCCAAAGGTTTCACGCATCAGTTGGAAGCGGCATATATCGATCTGAATCACGTCTGCGGATACGGTTAA
>JAGSHA010000396.1 GCA_023954795.1 Oceanospirillaceae bacterium
CCGTCCCCAATTATTACGGGAGAGATTCAAACTTATTTATATTCAGTACACATCGTATCCAGATCAGAGATTTCACGGCTCATTTCACGGGTGACGTTGATCATCAGGATCTTAAACTCTTCGGGAAATTTTTCACAAAAGTGGTGAAATAACTCAGCGGGAATCTCCAGCAGATAGCCATCGTCTTCCATCACTTGGTTACCGTGACGTTTTTGCAGACCGATCATGCCCACAAAGCCCACCTGTTCGCCAGGTTTGTAGTAACGCAATTCCACCATCTTGCCGCAAACTTCTTTTGCTTTATGGAAACGCGTGCCGCCGCTGATGATGATAAAAAAGGATTCAGACCGGTCATTAGCAGAGTAAATCTTATCGCCGGAGATACAGTGAATCAGGTTTCCCTGTTCCAGCAGGTAGGTGAGGCTGTCATCGGAGAGCGCGCCAAACATCGCCAGATCACGACAGTAAGTTAGCGGAAATTGGCTTTTTAGTTCTGCGTACGTTTGCTGTTGCATAGCTCGATCCCTTAGCCGGAAGCGCTACCAAGTATAGTCAATTTAATCGTAGCACTGTGTAAACATGTCGTGGATAGCCAGAAGGTCGACTAAACCGTTGATATGTTGCTATCTGGTAATTCAGATCAATCATTCAGCAATAATATTGTATGCAGGGATATACCTGCCTGCCGACGTCGGGCAGTCCTTCACGATTGACTAACCACCTTCGATGACGACGAGCCAACCCTACACAGAAAGTATCTGCAAAAAAGTAGAACGAATCGCCGATGTGCCCGAAAAAGCAGAAAAAAAAGAGGGGCTATAAAAGCCCCTCTATATGAGTGCGGTTCATCCATAAACCGTTTGAGCGAGCACGTTTAGCTAAGCTTCGAATGACTGGTGGATCTGCGCAACGCCACCCGAAGCCGAAAATAAACGCTGGGTCTTACCATTTGTAAGGTAAGAAGGTACAGATAACAGCCCGGTAAGGCTGTCATCCGAATTCGCCATGTCGATTAATCGACGTGCTTAGTAGTTGTACTTACCAGCAGAGTACAGAGCCTGGGCTTTTTCCCAAGTTGCACCGATCTGGCCGTCGCCGACAGGCTGGCCGTCCAGTTCTACAACCGGAGCGATCTCTTTACTGGAGCTGGTCAGCCAGATTTCGTCCGCGTTGCGAACTTCATCCATAGTGACGATGCGCTCTTCAACTTTGATAGAGCCATCTTTCGCCAGGATATCCAGCAGCATCAGGCGGGTGATGCCCGGCAGGATCTGGTGATCCAGCGGAGGCGTGATCACAACGCCATCTTTAACGATGTAAGCATTGCATGCACTACCTTCGGTCATTTCGCCGTCAGCGTTGTACAAGATGATTTCGTTGTTGCCAGACTCATAACCCTGCTGGAAGTGCATAACGTTGCCCAGCAGTGCAGTGGATTTGATGTTGCAACGTTTCCAGCGCAGATCTTCAGTGCTGGATACTTTGTATGCTTTAGCAACGGCTTTATCAGCAACAGGCGCAGCAGGGATCTCGAATACGAACGCAAATACAGTCGCTTCGACACCTTCTGGGTACGCGTGGAAACGCTTGCTATCAGTACCGCGGGACACGTGCAGGTAGATACCCAGGTTGCCGCCACCGTTCTTTTCAATCAGGTTTTCGCAGACTGCGCGCCACTCATCCTGGGAGTAGCCAAATTTAATGCCGATCAGGTCCATACCCTGATCCATACGCTCGATGTGTGGAGCGAAACCAACCAGTTTGCCATCGTAAGAAGGGATCACCTCATAGATGCCATCACCAAACAAAAAGCCACGGTCCATCGGCGAGATCTTCGCTTCGTCCATTGGCATGTAGGATCCGTTTAAAAAAACAATACTCATAACAAACTCCAAACCATCGGTGGCTTCAAACCGTGAGTCCCCTCACTTCACCACCCTATCGATAAACTTAATCACGCACTCCGCAGACCGGAGTGCGTGCGATTAATCATGCAAATTCAGTTAACTTACGCAGTTCCAGCAACATCGCTTCGCCATCGGCGGCGGGCAGGCTGTCTTCGGTCAGTGTGTTTTCACGGGTTACACCGTCAACACTGCCGCGCTCGGACAGATACTGCAGAATCGCAACGTTGTCGAAATCAGCCAGCAGGTCTTTACCTTCCAACCAACCCATCAGGGCAACCAATGCGTGGCCACCCCAGTTGGATACATCAGCGACAACCAGCTCGCTGCAACGGGTCACTGCTGGCGTAATATCCAGAGAACGCAGTGCCGGGCGAACGTTACCCATGCCAATCTCGTTACCACCGTCACCAATCGCAATGGATGGGCAACCGGCTTCTTTCATAATCTCGTCGAAGCTGGCCGCGTGCGGGGTGATCGATTCACCGCGCATGTTGTAATAACCTTCATCTTCCGCCTGCCCTGGACGCTCAATAGAGATCACCAGCTGTGGGGCATGTTTCTCCAGAATTTCATCTGCAGCGCGAAGACGTTCTTCAGTGCTCAATTCACCAACAGGCAATTTCTGAATACGGTAGTCCGCTTCCATCGCGCTTGCCAGTGGATCGCCACATACCATGATGGGTGTCGCACCGCAGGCTTCGAATGCACGGTACAAAGAGATCGCACCTACAGGGCCATCAGTCTCAAACGTACCTGCAACTGGGAAACCAGTACCGATCAATACCGTACCAGTACACTGCTGCATCATCATCGCTGCACGCAAGCAGTAACCCGGCAACATCATGCCCTGCACCGTTTTCATGCCACGAAGGTCACGGGATACCAACAGTTCTTCAATCGCCAGGCTAAGCTTCATCGCTTCTTGCATCTGGGACTGGGGGGTAATTTCCTGTTTCATATTCACGAAGGTACTCCAGTTATTATTCTTAGCAGGCCAGCGGTTCAATCACCGCATTGCGGCGTTGGGTCAGCAGGTGCAAATTGTGGGCATCATCAATGGTGATGGCTTCAAATGTCAGTGTTGCGCCCGGCGTCATCTGCGCCAGCTTCGCGGTATCCAGCGACAACATGGAACCCAGTTTCGGGTAGCCACCAATCGTCTGACGGTCGTTCAGCAGAATGATCGGCTGACCGTCTGCCGGTACCTGAATCGCACCGTGACAGATCCCTTCAGACAAGATGCCATCCAGTGAAGGCTTGATCTCAGGTCCGCTCACGCGATACCCCATACGATCACTGCGATCGGTAGTCTGGTATTCGCTGCTGAAAAAGCGCGCCATTTGCAGATCCGTAAACGCGTGTTTCTGATAACCTGGAATCACACGCAGATGTGCACGTTTGTCATAGGTCGGACGGTGCTGTTCCGGCAGAACCAGACAACCGTTCGCCGATGCAGCGGTACATGGCAGAAAATCATTGGGTGCCAGTTTGCCACCGTTCAATCCACCAATGGATTCACGCGTGACGGTTGCGGCACTGCCAAAGCTATGCTCGATATGGAAACCACCTGCAACCGCCAGATACGCG
>JAGSHA010000025.1 GCA_023954795.1 Oceanospirillaceae bacterium
AGCAGATACCCACCATCGGACTACCCACCGTGTCGACATCCACAATCAGCTGCTTCAGCTTCATCATCCAGTCACGGTTTTCGTCCACATTGAACTTGGAACCCGTGATGATCCAGCCGTCACACTGCGCCACACTTTGTGGGAATACACCGTCGCGCACATCAAACAGCTCGTATTCAAACTGATGCTGCGCTTTATCAAACAGCTGCACAAACATATCGGCGTAAGAACCGTACTGGTTGATTAACTCATCCGGTGTAATACCGGTGGCGAGGATACCTATCTTCATGACTATTTCCTGCAAAACAAAATTAGAGCATTTGCGGCCATACACCCGTGCAGAAGCGTACGGCCACAAACAGAGTGGTTATTCCGGTTTGGCCAGCAATCGGGCCTGACGGCGCATCTGATACATCGCGGCGATAACACCAATCGCCACAATCGCGATCATAATCGTGGCCAGTGCGTTCACCTCTGGGGTGACACCCAGACGGACTTTGGAGAAGATCACCATCGGCAAGGTGCTGTTACCCGGACCGGAGACAAAGCTGGCTATAACCAGATCATCCAGCGACAAGGTAAAGGACAGCAGCCAACCGGAGATAATCGCCGGTGCGATCAGCGGCAGCGTCACCAAAAAGAACAGTGAGCCTGGCTTCGCACCCAGATCCATCGCCGCTTCTTCCAGTGTTTCATCCATCGACGCTAAACGAGCCTGCACAATGACCGCCACATACGCCATACAGAACGTAGTGTGGGCGATGATGATGGTGCTGGTGCCGCGACCCGACGGCCACCCGAAGAGGCCCTCCATTGCCACAAACAACAGCAACAGAGACAGACCGGTAATCACTTCAGGCATCACCAGCGGTGCGGTAATCCAGCCCGACAAGATCATTTTGCCACGAAACGGTCCGTAACGACTCAGGACAAAACCGGCCATCGTACCCAGCACCACGGCCAGCGAGGCACTGATAAAGGCGATCTTCAGACTGAGCAGTGCGGCATTGATGATCTGCTCATTCTGGAACAGCTCACCGTACCACTTTAATGACCAGCCACCCCAAACCGTCACCAGTTTAGACTTGTTAAAGCTGTAGATAATCAGCGCAATAATAGGCGCGTATAGGAACAGGAAACCACCTGCTGCTGCGAAATTCAGGAATAATGATCTGCGTTTCATCAGATGGCCTCCTCGCGTTTACCCTGACCGTTACGTATCAACATAATTGGCAGTACCAGCACCACCAGCATGACAATCGCCACTGCCGAGGCCATCGGCCAATCACGGTTGAGGAAGAACTCATCCCACAACACACGACCAATCATCAAGGTATCGGAGCCACCCAACAGGGCCGGAATCACGAACTCACCCACGGCCGGGATAAACACCAGCATACAACCCGCAACAATACCCGGAATCACCTGCGGCAACGTGATCAGGAAGAAGCCTTTCACCGGCGGACAGCCCAGATCTTCAGCGGCTTCCAGCAGGGTGACATCCATCTTTTCCAGCGCGCTGTAAAGCGGCAACACCATAAATGGCAGGTAGGTATAAACAATACCGATATACACCGCGAAGTCGGTTTGCAGCATCACCAGCGGCTGATCGATCAAACCGGTTGAAAGCAGAAACTCGTTCACGATCCCGTTCTTCTTCAGGAAACCCATCCAGGCGTAAACACGCAGCAGGAAGGAGGTCCAGAACGGCAGGATCACCAGCGCCAACAACAAACCACGCGTAGAGCCCTCGGAACGGGCGATCAGGTAAGCGATTGGGAACGCCACGATCAGTGCAAAGAAGGTAGATACACCGGCGATCTTGATCGAACTGAGATACGCATCCAGATAAAACGCATCTTCAATCAGATACAGATAGTTGCCGAGATTCAGTTTGAAGGCGACATAGGCCTCCTCCAGGTCCCATTCCAGCAGCGAGGTATAGGGTGGTACCGCTATCGCTGTTTCAGACAGGGAGATTTTGAACACGACAAGAAACGGGATAAAGAAGAATATCGCCAGCCACAGTCCCGGCACAGCCACCACGGCCGCTTTACCCCAATTAACGCTTCGGAATAAGTTATATCGCTTCATCAACGCCGAAGAGCCGTCGACCCAAGCGGATCCGGTTGAGATACTCATACGGTCAGTACCACGCTGCTATCTTCGTCCCAGAACAGGAACACTTTGTCATTCCAGGTAAAGCGCTCGCCCATATCACGGGTAAAGTTGGGTTGCGTAACACGCACTTCCTTTCCGCTTGGGAGACGTACTTTAAAGACCGACAAACTACCCATGTAAGCGATCTCTTCAATCTCACCCTGTAAGCAGTTTTCAGATTGATTAGGGCGGGTGTGACTGATGGTAATTTTCTCGGGACGAATCGCCACATGCACCACTTGATCCGGCGCACAGCTGATACCGTGATTCACGTACAAGGTCGCACCGGCTTCCGGTGAGCTGATCCGCACGCTATCCGGCTCATCCTGCGTCACCTGCCCTTCAAACAGGTTTACCGAACCAACAAACTCCGCCACAAAGCGGCTGTTAGGATATTCGTAAACATCATGTGGCTCATCGGTCTGGACGATCACACCGTTGTTCATCACCCCGATACGGCTCGCCAGCGTCATCGCCTCTTCCTGATCGTGGGTCACGACCACAAAGGTCACACCCAGCTCTTCCTGAATGTTGATTAACTCAAACTGGGTCTCTTCGCGCAGCTTCTTATCCAGCGCGCCCAAGGGTTCATCCAGCAACAACAACTTCGGACGTTTGATCAGGGAACGGGCCAGTGCCACACGCTGACGCTGACCACCGGACAGCTGGTTTGGCTTGCGCTTACCCAAATGACCCAGCTGCACCATATCCAGCATCTCGGCGACACGTTTTTTGACTTCGCTGCGGCCCACACCTTCGCGCTTCAGGCCAAAAGCAACGTTGTCAGCCACGGTCAGATGAGGGAACAACGCATAGGACTGGAACATCATATTAACCGGACGTTTCCACGGCTGAATGCCTGACATATCAACGCCATCAATCAGGATACGGCCACTGGTTGGCGATTCGAAACCGGCCAGCATACGCAGCAGCGTACTTTTACCGGAACCTGATCCACCCAAGAGACAGAACAGTTCGTTTTTATAGATATTCAGAGAGACATTATCGACAGCAGTAAACTCACCAAACATCTTGGTGACGTTCTCTATTTTCAGGAAGGGCTCAGCGCCATCCTGCTTCCACAGCGGTACCTCTTTTGTGGCGGCCGCGGTGGAGCTCTGCATATCGATTACCTGAGAGGAAGTCATAACAAACCCTCGTTTATTTATTCTTATTAGTAATTCTGAAAAAATCCGGTGGATCACTGTTCCTACGGTTTTTAGATCAGACCAAACCAGAAATTCCAAAGGGGGAAGTTTCTAAATAAGCACACTATGAACAGAACGTGCTTATTTAGAGACTTGCCGAATGCAGCGGTCGAGAAACAGAAGGGGAACAACGCTCCCCTTCTAGTATGGGCCTTAACGACCGGTTTTGATGTTTGTCCAGGCACGCGTCAGTTTGCGATCAAACTTCGCAGTGTGTGCATTCTGGGTAAACAGATTCGCTTTCACTTCGTCTGATGGGTAGATACCCGGGTTGCCAATCACATCTTTATTCAGCAACGGCTCGGCCGCTTTATTCGCCACTGCGTAGTACACGTAGTTCGCAATGCCAGCGCCGGTTTCAGCTTTCAGCACGTAGTTGATGAACTGATGCGCCGCGTCCGGATGCGGAGCGTCTGACGGGATCGCCATCAGATCAAACCAGACCAGCGTGCCCTCTTTAGGAATGGCATAACCAATCTTGTGACCCTGACCGGCTTCTTCAGCACGGCTCTGAGCCTGCAGAACATCACCGTTGTAGCCCAGCGCGACACAGATTTCGCCATTTGCCAGATCAGAGATGTATTTGCCGGAGTGGAAGTACTTATAGTTCTGACGGGCCGCACTGATCAGCGCAGAGGCCTTTTTCAGATCGGCTTTCTTTTCAGAATTTGGATCAAGACCCAGATAGTTCAGCGCGATGGACATCACCTCTGCCGGTGAATCCAGCAAGCCGATACCACAATCCGCAAGTTTGGCCGCAACTTCCGGCTTGAACAGCAGGTCCAGCGTATCAACTGGCATATCACCCAGGCGGGCTTTCACCATCGCTTCGTTGTAACCCAGACCAATCGTGCCCCATGCGTACGGAACGTTATGCTTGTTGTCAGCATCATGACGCGCGATTTTTTCGATCAGCACGCTGTCCAGATTGCTGTAGTTGCTCAGTTTAGAACGGTCGATCTCAGCATAGATACCTGCCTTAACCTGACGTTCCAAAAATGAACCGGTTGGCACCACCACATCGTAGCCGCTGCCGCCGGACATGAGTTTTGCTTCCAGAACTTCATTTGAATCGTAAACGTCGTAATTCACCTTGATGCCGGTTTCAGCTTCAAACTGCTTAACCGCAGCAGGATCAATGTAATCAGACCAGTTGTAGACGTTCAGAACCTGCTGTTCAGCAACAGCAGTGGTAGACAGAGCGGCGGTAAGAAGTGCGGCGGTCAAACCAATTTTCTTGAGGTGCATAAAGATTCTCCATTTTAGGCACAGCATTTCGCTGCTTCGTCTGGTCACCCTCACAACCCGTAGGTTTCGTTTGGCGTCATCAGACGTTTATCTTTTGTTTTTATTATCACGGTCATCAGAGACGATAGGGGTCTGCTCTATCAACCGCGTTCAAGCCTAGCCAGAGACAGTCGCTTTAAGGCGCTTATCTCGTCACGCGTAACACGCTAATTTGAATGTACGCTACCCACTTGGATGATCTATATACCCCCCAGTGGGTATTTTAAAAATCTTTTACAAATCATGCAGTTAAGCATTAAACAAAGGTATAAGCCGCGACCAGACCAGTCCTTTCAGCAACACTTTCTCGCGCTTTACAGAGCGGTATACCTTTGATTTTCACCATCCATGAAAACCGTGCAGAAAGGCATAAAAAAACCCCTGTGAATCAGCCTTACGGCGATCCACAGGGGTCTGGTCTTACAAGAATCCGAGATAGGATTCGTATTCTATATCGGAGATCTGCGCATGCAGTTTTCGCAGCTCCTGACGTTTAGCGGCGGTAAACACCCGCACAAATTCATCCCCCAGATACTCTCTCAACACTTCACTGCGGTTGAAGATATCGGTCGCCTCATCCCACTTGTTCGGCAAGATCAGATCCTGATTCGCCTCGGTGTAGGCATCACCCTGAATCGGGGATGGCGGCATCAGCTTGTTCTCAATACCGTACAACGCACCGGCCAGAATCGTCGCCAACACCAGATACGGGTTCGCATCCGCACCCGCAACACGATGCTCGATACGGCGGGCAATCGGTGGGCTTTCCGGAATACGGATCGCCACGGTACGGTTCTCATACCCCCAGCTGGCACAGGTTGGAGCATGTGCACCGACCATAAAGCGGCGATAGGAGTTCATATGCGGCGCAAATGCCAGCATGCTGTCGGCCATGGTGTGCATCAGACCGGCCACCGCGTGCTTCAGTACATCGGTACCTTCATCCCCACCGTTGTCGAAGACGTTTTCACCGGATTCATTCAGCAAGCTGAAGTGCACGTGGAAACCATTGCCGCTCTTATTGGCATACGGTTTTGCCATAAAGGTCGCGGCATAACCGTGTTTGCGTGCAATGCCTCGCACCAGACGCTTAAACATAATCGCCTGATCACCAGCCTGCATCGGATTCGGTACATGGTTGAGATTGATCTCAAACTGTCCCGGGCCCAGCTCGGAAATAATTGTATCCGCTGGCACACCCTGCATTTCGCAGACAGAACGCACTTCGGCAAAGAAAGAAGAGAGACCATCCATCTCATCGATCGAGTAACAATCAGTCTCAGCCAAACGACGGCCATGACCTTCCACCAGAATCGGTGGCTGCGGACGCTGCGTCTCTTCAGACTTGCCATCCATCAGGTAGAACTCAAGTTCAGTCGCCACCACCGGGGTCAGCCCCAGTGCTTTAAAGCGATCGACCACTGAATTCAGTGCCTGACGTGGGTCTGCGCTGAACGGTGTGCCGTCCGGGTTAAACATCGTTGCCAGAATCTGATCACGCGGTGACTCAGCCCAAGGCACGGGTACCGGTTTGTCATGCACAGGCATGCACACACCATCACTGTCGCCGGTTTCAAATACCAGACCGTTGTCCAGTACATCATCACCCCAGAAGTCGAAACCGATAACGGAGCGCGGCAGTTTAACGCCCTCTTCCATTACCTTACTGATTGCGTTTGCAGGCATACGCTTGCCTCGCAGATTACCGTTGAGGTCGGTAATAAACAGGTCAAATTCTTTATCGTTATTAGAAGACATATATAAGATTCTCTCTCGAAATCTTGTCGCACTTATTCGGTGCAGTGCTACATGTGCCACCGTGTTTTGCACGCTCTCTTTTGAGCATAGAGCAAAACCAAAAATGTGATCACAAACCTTAACCCAATGTGATCACAAATCATCCTTATGGTCAAGATTTGCCTGAAAGACAAAAAACCATTCACCCAGATTCGTGATCGCATTAGAATAGGAGATAAAAAAGAGCCAAGTCGAAATCGAAATGGATAAAAAATCTCCGATAGAAATCACCTTAACTGAGCGTGACGACGCTGTAACTATAACCCAGTGGGTATATCAGACCCTGCGCTACGCCGTGATGAATGGCCAGATTTTGCCCGGTCGCGCCCTCACGATTCGTGAGTTAGCCCGTATTCTGGACGTCAGCCCGATGCCGGTACGCGAAGCATTACGCCAGCTTGCAGCAGAAAATGCTTTGGAGATTCAGGGCAATCGCCGTGTCATGGTACCGCGCATGACCGCGATGAAATTCAACGAGCTTTGCGAAGCACGTATCGCTATCGAATCTCATGCCGCAGCGCGGGCACTACCTTATATAGACGCAACACGACTGGAACAACTCAGAAAGCTGGATCAATTGATTGACGTGGCCCAGGAGCAAGGCGACCTGGAACAGGTCAGCATTCTTAATCAGAATTTTCACCGGGCACTGTATACAGCCAACCCCCACCAGGTCACGCTGCCGCTGATTGAAAGTTTGTGGTTACAGCTGGGTCCTTTTATGCGTTTGGCCACCAGCAAACTGGAAGAGCACTACCTGATCGACCGGCATAATGAAGCCATGAGCGCGATTGAAAAGCAGGATGCATTTGCCCTTCAACTGGCAATCACCGCCGATATTCGCGAGGGTATCGCCTTTGCTGGCACCCCCGAACTGCTGCACAGCTTCATCGAACAATCAACTCACGCCGTTAACTAGATTTAACGGCTCCCCCTTCTTTCTGCACCTTTTTTCGCCCCCCCTCATTCCCAGAACCCATCCCGCTTCCAGACAAAATCAGACTGTTTTTTGCACAACCAGGCGCACAGTCATATCCGCTTTTTTGTTGACTTTGTAATTTTGTGATCACAAAATGAAATCAAATGATCATCTCAAGGAGCACGCCTCCTTTGTTTTTATGATCACAATTTTTCAATTAACAATGTCACGTTCTTCAGCTTTCACGCCATTAACGATTCAGTGAAAGCACCGTTGGGAGAGAGAGATGCTAGAAGATAAAAACAACAATTCCTCAATCACCGCCGTGGTTCAGGCCACCGACGCCGAACACCACCTGCATCCGTTTACCAATACCGGCGCACTGAACAAAAAAGGTGCACGTGTTATCTGCAAAGGTGAAGGCGTTTATCTGTGGGATAGCGAAGGTCAGAAGATTCTTGATGGCATGGCGGGCCTGTGGTGCGTCAACATGGGTTACGGCCGCAAAGAGCTGGTCGATGTCGCCACTAAACAGATGAACGAGCTGGCGTACTACAACACCTTTTTCCAGACCACGCATACACCGGCAGCAGAGCTGGCAAAAGAGATCGCCAGCGTGACACCGGGTGATCTGAACCACATCTTCTTTGCGAACTCAGGCTCCGAAGCGATCGATACGATCATTCGCATGGTACGTCAGTACTGGGCGATTAAAGGCAAGCCCTACCGCAACATTCTGATCAGCCGGGAAAATGCCTACCACGGCAGCACCGTCGGCGGCACCAGCTTGGGCGGCATGAGCGGTATGCACAAACAGGGCGCGCCATTGGTGCCAAACATCGAGCGCATCCGCCAGCCATACTGGTATGGCGAAGCGGGCGACATGAGCGAAGAAGAGTTCGGTATCGCTTGCGCCAAAGCGTTGGAAGAGAAGATTCTGGAAGTGGGCCCGGATAATGTCGCTGCCTTCGTCGGCGAACCGATTCAGGGTGCAGGCGGGGTGATCGTACCTCCGGCTAACTACTGGAGCGAAATCCAGAAGATCTGCCAGAAGTACGATATTCTGCTGGCCGCTGACGAAGTGATCTGTGGTTTTGGCCGTACCGGTAGCTGGTTTGGCAGCGATACGCTGGCGATCAAGCCGGACATCATCTCGATGGCAAAGGGCCTGTCCTCCGGCTACTTGCCGATCGCAGCAGTGGCCGTGGGTGATCGCATCGCCAGCGCACTGATTGAACACGATGATGATTTCAACCACGGCTTCACCTACTCCGGCCACCCGGTCGCTGCGGCTGTCGCGATTGAAAACATTCGCCTGATGAAAGAGGAAAACATCGTCGAATACGTGGGCAACGATATTGGCCCATACTTTCAGCAGAAACTGCGAGAAACGCTGTCAGAACATCCACTCGTGGGCCATATAGAGGGCGTAGGTCTGGTCGCCGGTATTGCGTTGGTTAAGGACAAAGAGACCAAAGAGCTCTTCCCAAGTGATCTGGACATCGGCATGATCTGCCGCGACCACTGCTTTAACAATGGTCTGATCATGCGCGCTGTGGGTAGCCGCATGGTACTGTCGCCACCGCTGGTGATCAGCCACGCAGAAGTGGATGAGCTGATTGAAAAAGCGCGTATCTGCTTTGATCTGACACTTGAGTCTGTTAGCTAAATCCGAGACAGGGAGTTGTTTTACAACTCCTTTTTCGCTGGCTACAGCGATGTAGCCAGCTTTTTTCAAGCACATACAGTGCGGCATGACCGACGCGGACAGGAAACCGATTCAGAGAGGCTTTTATGCACAACAGACATCATCCGGACGCACAATCCGTAAGCTGGCAAAAAGATCTCGCATCACTGATCGACCACATCCGCCTGCGCAGCTTTCCCAAAGTGCTGGCTGACTTTCTCGCCACCCAGTGCCATTTTGATACGGTTCTGATGGTGACCTATAAGAAGTCATTCAAACCCATCATCCTGCATCCGACCGATCCGGCGGATCAAAGCCCGACTCTGCATACCTACATCAATAAGGCCTACGTTCTGGACCCGTTGTTTAATGCGATCCAGCACAGCATGTCACCGGGCGTGAGCCGTCTGGCTGAAATCGCGCCCGACTCGTTCGAAACCACCGAGTATTATCAGAGCTGTTACAAAAACTTCGACCTGGTCGATGAGATCAACTTTGTTATCGAGCTGGATAAGCACGTCACCTGCACCATCTCGCTGGGCCGGAAATCCAGTCTGGGCACGATTACCCGTGCAGAGCTTCATCGCTTACAGGATATCTATCCGATTATTAACTCACTGGTGCGTCAGTTCTGGCTGTCTCAGTCACAGGAATATGTGCAGTACGAGAAATCGGATGGCGCCATGAAGCAGGCACTGAATACCTTTGGCAGCGGCGTACTGACACGACGCGAGCAGGAGATCTCAGGCCTGATCCTGCAGGGACACTCCTCCAAAGCGATCGCTAATATGCTGAGCATCAGTTTGGGGACGGTGAAGGTACATCGCAAAAACATTCATACCCGCCTGAACACCTCAACCCAATCAGAGATATTCACCCTGTTTTTGGCACACCTGAACGAGCTGGAAGGTGCCGCAGCAGAAGCGACTGCAGCGATCAGTCACTGATCTTGGCTTATCTCGTATCTATTGGATATCGTTGTTGGGTATCGCCTTGGGCTCGACCCAACCTACAAGGCTGCCCGATTCAGTTGTAGGGTAGCCCTCGTCGTCATCGCAGGTGATTAGACTACCGGTCGGATGAATCCGACCCTACAAGGTAGGTCTGGATCGATATCTCTCGTTATCGTATACACTTGCTGACCATCACCATCGACTCAATCCAAGCCACCAGAGCCCGTTGTAGGGTAGTCTTTTAGACTACCGGTCGGATAAATCCGACCCTACAAGGTGGTCGGAATCGATATCTCACGTCGTCGTATACACCTGTTGACCGTCACCGCCGGCTCCACCCAAGCCTCCAGAGTCAGTTGTAGGGTAGTCTTTCAGACTACCGGTCGGATGAATCCGACCCTACAGGTGGTAGAGATACCAACACAAACCCGTCCCGCAGGTTCAGACAAACACACTCTCCCCAAACCTCAGGCACAAAAAAAGCGCCAGACTCTGTACGAATCGGGCGCTTTTTTATAAGAGCAGTTTGGCTTAGTCGATCAGGCCGTAGTGCTCACGCAGGATCTCAACGATCTCTGCTTTAGGATTCTCAGACAGAGTCAGTGTCTCGCCTGTGATCTTCTCAGCGATACCTACATAGGTATCAGATACTTTCTGGATCAGTGCCGCTGGCAGCTCGTTGTCACGTGCCAGAGCGTAACGCTCTTCCATGCGATCTTTGTTGACCAGAATATCTGAATCAGGGAAGTGGCTCAGCAGTTCCTGACGGAAAACTTCTTTGGAGTTCTCGACCACTTTACCGTCACGGTAAGATGCGCCATCCCAAATACGGGAAGAGTCAGGTGTACCGACTTCATCCATGTAGATCAGGTTTTCGTTACCTTCAGCGTCGGTTACGTAACCAAATTCGAACTTGGTATCAACGAAGACCTGATCGATCTTCTCCAGTTCAGCACTGATCACGTCAAAACCTTCTTTCAGCAGCTTTTCGTACAGATCGATATCTGCTTCGCTGCGGAACTGGAACGCTTCAAAGTTGTTAACGATGTCGTTACGTGTGATGTTCACGTCGTCGACTTCAGGTACACCTGGGATATCTTTCAGGATACCTTTGGTGGACGGAGTGATCAGCAGCTCAGGCAGTTTCTGATCTTTGTTCAAATCGTCTGCGATTTCGATACCACAGAACTCACGCTCGCCTTTGGCGTATGAACGCCACATAGAACCCGTGATGTACTGACGGCAGATCGCTTCGATCATGACCGGCTTCGCTTTCTGTACAACCCAAACCAACGGATGTGGGATGTCCAGGATGTGGCTATCAGCCAGCCCCTGTTCACGGAACAGTTTGAACCAGTGGTTGGAGATCGCGTTCAGTGCTGCACCTTTACCTGGTACACCCTGCATGCCACCTTCACCGGTCCAGATGCATTCGAATGCGGAGATACGGTCACTGATGACCATCACTGCCAGCTCTGCATCTTCGTGAACGTTGTAGCCTTTCTCTTTGATCAGGCGACGGCTGTCTTCTTTAGTCAGCCAGTAAACGGAACGGACTTTACCACTGTGTACCGGTGCATCGGTACGGATTGGCAGATCGTTATTTACTGCCAGTACTTTATCAGCAAGACTCATTGCAAACTGTCCTGTTATCTCTAGATCAGAAAGGCCACCCCATCATATGGAAAGCCCGGAAATTCGAAACGCGCGATTTTACCAGATTGATAATTGAGAGACACGTTTTTTACATGCAGTTTGCGACTGAAGCGTGATGTTCTGAATTTAATTCAAGGAGATCGACACATGCTGCATCACAGCGACATGTGCCGACTTAACGGTAAAAGGCACTATTTGGCAGACGTCACAATATCCGCTTTGGTTGTTGCAACAATGGCGATCAGCTCCTGATGCTCTTTTTCCGGCACTTCAAATTTCGCCAGTGTGACTTTGAAATCCGCCACCATCGCATCCCATTCCTGCGATGTGATGTTGAGATGAACATGGGAATCTTTCATGGTACGGCCGGTGTACTTCTCTGGCCCGCCGGTTACTTCACTCACCATCATGGTGACATGAAACTTAAGACCTGCCTTGGGAACACGATCTCTGGAGGATTTAATAGCCGGATTGGCATTCAGTACATCATTCACCAGAAGACGTTCTATAAAGTCATCCACCACCGAGGCTATCGCGTAGGCTCCGCCTAACCGGTTATAGAGCGATGGTTCTGACTTTTGATCACCCGCATGTATGAGCGGAGCCATCAAAACCAGCAACGCCGCCATCACAACCGAGGCGCCCACATGTCGTATAGATTGCATAACATCTGTCCTCTTCGTCTTGACCTCTACAGCCTGGTCAGTTGGTATGCAGAAGGTTGAGCGCACTCCAATAAGAGACCGGCATCTGGCGACACTGGAGCACGGCTACTCACCCATCAAAGTATAGCTGCGTGCAAAGATACCTCATGCTGCTTTCACGTTGCGCTAATGGTCCGACGTACGAACGATCTCTTCCAGACCAATCCCCGGACAGATGTGGTCGTTAATGTAATCGATCAGATTGGTGGCGACATGTCTGATCCGCTTATCGATCATCTCATCGGTGCATTGCCCTTGCTCATCAAACACACCCTGTACACCCGCGACGGATACCGGTGCTGGAAGAACAATCGCCCCAACATGCGAACACACACCACGCAGCTGTTCCAACGACTTTATCGCCCCAATCGCCCCAGCAGCCACACCCAGCAATGCCACTGGCTTACCCGCCATCACCGACGGAAAACCCAGATTTTCGATTGCCAGCTTCGTCAGCGCACTAAACGTCCCGTGGTACTCCGGTGTGGCAAAAATCACCCCGGTCGCGGCAGATACCTGACTGCGGAACTGTTTTAGGGCGACAAGATCACCCTCGCGTCCCGGCAGTGGTAATTCGAGCGCATCCATATCGATCACTTCAAGTTCAATATCACCGTATCGGGTGATCTCATCAGCCACCAGTGCGACGGCTTTTGCGGTAAAGTTCCCGGGACGCACACTGCCGGGAATAATCACAATACGCACCCGACGTTCATTTTGTGTTGCCATGATCTGGACCCTCTTCGTTGGGCAGCATTACCCGCCGTTGAATACTCCAAAGCATAGTTGATCACCGTCCTCAAAACGGGCAGCGGACTGTTTTTCACCGGGCCGGGTATACGATTAATCGGGCGGACAAATAGATATAAACATCCATCTGTCCGTCACCCCCTCCAAGCGGGCGCAACTGTGCTAAGTTGCTTGCTGTACGGGGGCTCGCATTGGTCTATGCGTCCAATGCTGACTCACCCCTGAGTCAAACTATTAAGCCACTGGGCTAATAGCCTTAAGCATCACCCTTGTATTCAGGATGTATCGTTATGAACAGCCAAGGCCGACTGATTGCCCGTTTCACTGAGAACCTGCCTGCGGGCACACTGGAATGGATTGGATTGCGCCCCGCCCGTAAAGAACCGATGCAGACGGTTGATCACGTATTGGCACTGGAAGGATTGGGGCTGGAGGGTGACCGGCGCAGCCAAGGCAGTCCGGGATCAGCCCGTCAGGTCACACTGATCAGTGCGGAGCACTTGAGCCTGATCGCTCAATTTATGGGGCGGGATCAGGTCCCGGTCGAGCTGCTAAGACGTAACTTGCTGGTATCCGGTATCAACCTCTATGCGCTACGCCATCAGCCGTTTCGAATCGGCGAGGCCGAGTTTATCGCCACCGCCCATTGCCATCCCTGCTCACGCATGGAATCTGCCCTCGGTGAGGGTGCAGTTGCCGCCATGCTCGGGTACGGAGGCTTCTGTGCCAAAATCACCAAAACCGGTCTGATCCGGACCGGCGACGCGATTGAAAAAATCTGATCTGGCCCTTCGTCACTTTCTCCCCAATACTAGATATAAGATCATCCCAGATTTTCGACCTGCGCATGGGCCCTGCGCAGCTTCAGGATGAAACTGCTCCACACCGATTAACCGCAGGCATTGTGAATCTGACCAGACTCCTGGAGGTATTCCATGCCCCGCTTCAGCACAGAGAACATCCGCAACGTGGCTATTGTCGGCCATACCGGTTGCGGTAAAACCACGCTAATAGAAAGCCTGCTTTATCACTCCGGTGCACTCAGCATACCCGGCAATATTGAATGCGGCACCACCCTGTCTGATTACTCCCCGCAAGAAAAAGCCCTGCAACACTCTATTGATGTCACCCTGTGCAGTTTTGACCACAGCGAACATCATGTAAACCTGCTCGATACGCCCGGATACCCCGAGTTAATGGGACGTACACTCAGCATTTTACCCGCAGCAGACAGCATCGCCGTCGTGATTAATGCCCATACCGGCATCGAGCAAGTCACCCAACTCATGATAGAAAAAAGCCGGGAAGCGGATCGGCCCTGTTTAATCATTGTGAATAAAACAGACGGCCCAGCAACCGATGCCTCAGCGTTGCTGGCGAATATTCAATCTCGGTTTGGCAGTGAATGCTTACCGCTCAATTTACCGGCGGCCGACGGACAATCGGTGATTGACTGTTTTTTCGAACATACGGATGCCACAACGGCGTTTTCAGATGTACAAGAGGCACATGACTCGCTGGTTGATCAGGTGGTTGAAGTCGATGAAGAGTTGATGCAACTGTATCTGGAACAAGGCGAGGAACTGACAGCCGAACAACTCCATATCCCTTTTGAACAAGCCCTGCGTGACGGGCACCTGATCCCGGTTTGCTTTGTATCCGCACAGTCCGGCGCAGGCATTCCCCAGCTGCTGGAAATCCTTACCCGCCTGATGCCAAGCCCACTTGAAACGAATCTGCCACAATTCCTAAAAGGGGAAGGCCCTGACGCCCCGGAGGTCAGGGTCAAGCCAGATCCCAATGCGCATGTCATTGCTCATGTATTCAAAATCTCTGTTGACCCCTATTTAGGCCGGGTGGGTCTGTTTCGCATCTATCAGGGCACGATCACCACAGGCAGTCAGCTGTTTATCGGAGAAAACAGAAAACCCTTTAAAGTCGCTCACCTGATGAAACTGCAGGGTAAAGAACACAGCGAGATCACCAGCGCTATCCCCGGTGATCTGTGTGCCGTCGCAAAAATAGACGACTTGGAATTTGACGCCCTACTGCACGACAACCATGAAGAAGACGATTATCACCTGAGAATGGTCGAACGCCCACAACCAATGTGCGGACTGGCAATTACGCCAACTCGCCGCGGTGATGAACAGAAACTTTCGGATGCCCTTCACAAGCTGGCCTCAGAAGACCCCGGCATTAAGATCGAACACCGAATCGCCCAGAACGAAACAGTTATGTATGGCGCCGGAGAGCTACATCTGAAAATTATCCTTGATCGGATGCAGTCCCAATACAATCTGGAGATTGAAACCCACCCGCCCAGCATCGCGTATCGAGAGACCATTACCGCACCGGCAGAAGGCCACCACCGCCATAAAAAACAAACCGGCGGTGCCGGACAGTTTGGAGAAGTATCCCTACGAATCACCCCGCTACCGAGAGACAGCGGCTTTCGTTTTGTGAATAAAGTTGTGGGTGGCTCGATCCCCGGGCAATTTATCCCTGCGGTCGAAAAAGGCGTGCGGCAAGTGCTTGGCAGCGGCGCCCTCGCAGGGTTCCCCCTGCAGGACATCGAAGTGACGGTCTACGACGGTAAACATCATTCGGTCGATTCGAAAGAGATTGCCTTTGTTGCGGCCGGTAAAAAAGCCTTTCTCGATGCGATCCATCAAGCCCACCCCATCCTGCTGGAGCCCATTGTGGACGTGAATATCATCACCCCCAGCAGCAACGTGGGCGACATTACCGGAGATATCTCCGCCAAGCGCGGCCTGATCAACGGCACCGCGGTATTGCCACAGCAGCAGGTCGAAATCAGCGCGCAACTGCCACTCTCAGAGATGGACGGATACCAATCACGGCTCAAAGCACTGACCGGTGGTGAGGGTCAGTTCACGATGGCGTTAAGTCACTATGCACCGCTGCCCAACCGTCAGCAGTCAGAGCTGATCGCCAATCATCAACCCTCACAAGAAGCAGGATGACACTCAAACGACTCAATGAGGGACAGGCCGCTAAAAGCCTTCCCTCGCTGAACCTGTAATCAAACTCACCCTCGACTGTGCATTACCCCCTTTTATATTCAGGCGCAACACAATCCCCTTATGTTTAACATGAGTATTCCTCACCTATAACTGACTAAAAAACCACCACAGGTCGCCGATAGCCTATAAACATCACATCAGGGAACGGCAGAATGATTATCGCCAATAGCAATGTCAGCTTCGGCACCAGCCACGCCAAAGAGCAGACACATACGGAATATGAAAGCCTCGAAGTGCAGCGCTTCCAGCAGGACGGATCCGTCCGGTCCCAGCAGGTCGCTGCCGGAGACAAAACCAGCCTCTCCGAAGAAGCACTTGAGCTTGCTAAAGGCCTTGGCAATATGCAGGTCACAACCCGTCAGACCCAGTTCAGCAATAATCAAAGCTGGAGCAGCAGCCAGTCATCACGACAGCCTCTGAGTCAGCTTGGATTTAACGGGCCTGTGATAGACCTTACAGAGTCACAAACACCCCGCCCGATCACCCTGATCGACCGATTGCTACCGGTGGAATCCCCACCGATGCCTGAGATGACTGATCCGAACCTAAAACTGACGGCGGCGATTCTCTCAAGCATCACCGGAAAGCCGATTGAACTGGCCGATGGACGGGCGTTGAGCGAAGGCTTCGCAGGGGCGAATCAGATTCAGGTTGGCGCAGTACAAACCATGGATTTCAGTATTGATCTTGAGAACTTCGAGCCACCTCGCGTTGGTGAAGAGGTCGGGATGCGCTACCAGCACACCGTGACCTACAGCGAGTTTGAGCGCACGTCCTATAGCGCCCAAGGTGAAATCCATACGGCGGACGGCCAGACGATCAACATCGACCTGATGATGGAGATGAGCCACAGCTTTGCCACCCGTGAATCCACCACACTGACTGCGGGTGCCCAGCTGCAGGACCCGCTGATCATCAACTTCAACGCGCCCGCCGCTGATCTGACCAATGAAAAATTCGGACTGGATATCAACTCAGACGGCAAACAGGATCAGATTAGCTTTACCGGCGAAGGCAGCGGCTTTCTGATGATGGACCATAACGGTGATGGCCGCGTAAATAATGGCAACGAGTTATTTGGTACCCAGAGTGGCAACGGCTTCGCCGATCTGCGCGCCTACGATGATGACGGCAACGGCTTTATCGATGAAGGCGACGCCGCCTATACCGAACTGAAAATCTGGGTCAAAACC
>JAGSHA010000309.1 GCA_023954795.1 Oceanospirillaceae bacterium
CCCTGGTGATCAAGATGTACCGCGACATCGTTCGCCAGCTGCGCCACGCTGGAACAACCAGAGCAGGCATACACTAACGGCAGGTCGCGGCGTTTCATCCCATTAATCCTTTCAAACCGGTCACACTCAGGATCGTCAGATGGCACCCATCAACTTCCAGCAAGCCACGGCTTTTAAAATCACGCATCACACGCGAAAAGGTTTCCGGTTGCATCGCCAAACGTGCGGCAATCAGTTGCTTGGCTACAGGCAGCTTCACCTCCACCCGTTCCTCGTCATCTTTTACCAGGCTCAGCAAAAAGCGGATCACCCGATGAGATGCACTTTGCAACGTCAGGGTTTCGATCTCCGCCATGCTGTTTTGTAAACGACAGGCCATCGCCGCCAACACGCCAAAACAACTTTCTGAGGAGTCACGCAACAGACGTTGATAGATGTTGCTGCTCAGAGAGATCACCTGACTGTGCTCAATCGCACTGGCGTTCACCGGATAGTGATGTTCGGCCATAAACATGGCGGCTTCGCCCACGGCATTATCCGGTATCAGGACATTCATCACGATTTCGCGACCTTCCGAGGTCAGACGAAACAGTTTGATACTGCCCTGCAAAACAATGAAGAAACGCTCGGCTTCACCATCTTGCTGGAATAAGGTTTGATCCGCTTTAAGATCGACCAGACGGGAATGGCTGGTGAGCGCATGAAACTGCTCATCGTTAAGCGCTGCGAGTAACGTATGCTGACGAATCTGCCGAAGTGCCTCGGCCATCATGGTTTCTTTATCACCGACTTTATTCATCGCTCACCTAGCCCCCGGTCATATTCATAAACCGCAACACCTGCGGGGCATCATCCTCAGCAAACTGATGACCCTCCGGACGGCGGATGATCGCATCACGAATCAGTGCTTCGATGCGTTGAGATTCTCCGGGATAGCGGCGAAGGACCGCACGCAAGTCCACCGAGTTTTCCTGCCCCAGACAAAGCAGCAGACGTCCTTCGGCAGTCACCCTCAGGCGATTGCAACTGGAACAAAAGTTGTGACTATGAGGTGAAATAAAGCCGATTCGTCCCTTCGCATCCGGAATACGGTAGTAGCGAGATGGCCCGCCGGTGGTATCCGTGCTTGGCAACAATGTGTAGGCGCTTTCCACCACCTGTCGTACATCGTCGCTGGAACAATACGCTTGCTTGCGATCATGCGTCTGAATCTGTCCCAGCGGCATCTCTTCAATAAAGCTGATGTCTATATTGCGCTGCTGGGCATACTCCACCAGCGGCAGAATTTCGTCATCATTGTGATTTTTCATCACCACCGCGTTGAGCTTGATGCGCTCAAAGCCGGTTTCCACTGCGGTATCAATACCCGCCATCACCTGATGCAACATGTCGCGCCGTGTCATCTTCGCAAAGCGCTCCGGATTGAGGCTGTCGAGGCTGACGTTAATGCGCTTCAGGCCTGCGTCTTTCAGTGGCTTGGCAAACTTACTCAGCTGGGAGCCGTTGGTGGTCAGAGTCACTTCGTCCAACCCCGGTAGCGCGGAAAGTCTGGCGATCAGATCGACGATGCCACGGCGTACCAGCGGCTCACCGCCGGTCAGACGGATACGCTTAATCCCCAGATTGACGAAAGACTCTCCCAGTGTGGCCAGTTCTTCCAGTGAGAGCACTTTAGCCCGTGGCAAAAACTGCATATCTTCAGCCATGCAATACACACAACGGAAATCACAGCGGTCAGTTACGGATAAACGGATGTAATCGATCTTGCGACCATAACCGTCAATCAACTGTGTTTCTGTTGTGTTCATGGCGAACTCCCGGGAATCTAATTGCTATCGATTATCGCAACGGCAACCGGGACCCTGTATACCTCACAGGTGGTAACTAAACGGAGTATTGGGGTTAGAAAAACACCGGGATATAGGCACTTACGCCCTGTATTCAGGGGATTGGGGCCTACCCCCTTTGGAAAGGGGTAGCGAATAGCTAATCAGCGTTCTGTTGACTTAGCGCAGCATTTGAAGGCATTTCCGAGCAGTGACATCTCTTCAAAATTGAAATGGCTAACCGGAACCGGGCGGCAATGAACGTAGAAGCCCCCCTTTCTTAGCTTAAATGCGGGGTACAGCCCAATTGGAGGGTATCCGTTAAATATACTCCACACCGTTTGTGATCAGCCCGGTTAAATCGATATTCTGTGTATTCAGGTTCAACTCTGATGCCATTATTCCCAAACTCACATTGGTGAATTCGCCGGACTCTAATCGCTGTACAAATGAGCTTTTAACACTTTCACTCGGCGCGGTGCCAACAACATTAACGTACAGCCGATCGACAACACTCTCGTAAGTGGTCGCCCCAGCGGCATTCATCGCCAGCGCCATAAGCTCCTCGGAGGAATGACCTGAATCTAAATACCGGATTCCTATCCCCATATAATTTTGATTTTGTACACTGGTAGCACCAAACACCGCACCGATGATTTTAGCAACCGCGCCTGCATTGCCATCCAGGTCCAGCGCCACATTGATATCGCTAAAGCTTAACCGTTCTATATTTTCTAGCTGATCTGAGCCATCTGCCCCAATGACAGTTGCATTACCTTGGGAGCTTTGGGCGATGGTATAGCCGGACTTACTGCCATTAAACACGGAGGTATCGATCCCACTCTTTCCATCGAGTTGGTCATTTCCACCTCCGCCCTGCAACCTATTATTGGCGGCGTTTCCGGCCAGAAAATCGTCGTAGGATGTGCCAATTGCATTTTCGATCGTCACGCCAAACGCGATAGCGATGTTATCTTCTGCTTGTGTAAGCGGGCCATTGTATGTCATCTGGCGCTGCCCAATATCACTGTAACTGCCAGCTTCCAGGTTAAGGTTAGCGGATACCTGCTGGTTGCTAAGATCAATCGTATCCGATCCACCCGCATCCCATATCGTTTTCAATTGAGCCGTCACCGAGAATGTATAAGTGTCGTCACCTGTACGTGTCGTTGTATCAACACCATACATATATTGAGCGGCCAATATGTCATATAACATGGGCGTTTCTGCCTGAACGGCCTGATAGGTGTAGTACCCCCCGCTCGCTTCTTCAAATACATATCCAGCACCGTCATAATCTGTATATGACATCACTGTGTATTGAGTGGTATCAAACTCTGTAGAGAGGCTGGGAAAGCCATCTTCTGCTTCAAAACTGTGTTTTAATCCCAGCGCATGTCCCACTTCATGTATCAGTGTGGAGTACCCTACAGTGCCCGAGCTCAGATCAGTCAGCGTAGGGTTCAGCCAGACATCTCCGGCAGCGGCACTGGGTGAGATAATGTTTCCCGATACGCTTCCCGATCCGGGCAGATACGCGTATCCAGCGGTATTTCCCGATATAAGCTGGGTAAACGCTACGCGAATATCACCATACGTAACGCCATCTGTGACTTCGACAAAGGATAGCTGTGAAACCTCAGCCCAACTCTCCAGCGCTGTCCCAAAATCACTCTGCTGAGTAGAATTTAAGCCCGTATAGCCTGCATTAACTTCTTCGGTATATTCCCAAAGGGAGTTTTGACCAGGAAAGCTATATGTGATGGTCACCGGAGTGCCGGTAGATCCCGCTCCCCACTTTGAACCACTGAGTAAACTATCAACACGACTATCATCACTTGCACTAATAACTCGGTTGTTCAAAGCGTCTCTCTCTACGACAACATTAAATAAAGCGCTGATTTCATGCTCTCACAGCATCTTAATGCTCTGAGTCATGCCGCACGGTATATGCCCCACATCATCGCGAATCAATTGAACTGAGGTCAAGTAGCCCCATTTATCGATGGGTCATAGCAGGATAAA
Source organism: Oceanospirillaceae bacterium (assembly GCA_023954795.1). Classification (GTDB taxonomy): domain Bacteria; phylum Pseudomonadota; class Gammaproteobacteria; order Pseudomonadales; family Balneatricaceae; genus Pontibacterium. Next base: position 3,852 of record JAGSHA010000309.1, read on the forward strand.
TATACTCGAAAGTATCGTGCCATCTGACAACAACGCGACGGTGTTGTTCATTGCCTGAATTGGATATGCAAAAGATAAATTTCACACAGACAGCAGACAAGGCCATAAAGTCTCAGCACCTAAACAAAGTACTGACTCAACCGGATATTTGCAGGTTATTTATGAGCGGAGATCAACTCGACTTAACGAGGCAGGCAGGGACGTTTCAGCACTATACACAACAAAGGCACCTTAATAGGTGCCTTTGATCTTACAGACGGCAGCAGAGTCTATTACTCCACCCAATACAACTCCGGCATGCTGTCGAAGTCATCTGCGTCCACTTTCAGGTCTTTGATCACACCATCTTCGATGCTGTAGATCCAACCATGAATGGTGAGTTCGCGGCCCGCTTTCCAGGCACGCTGAACCGGTTTGGTTTTACAGACGTTGCTTACTTGTGCCATCACGTTCAATTCACAGAAACGATCAACGCGG
>JAGSHA010000374.1 GCA_023954795.1 Oceanospirillaceae bacterium
ACACCGATACGATCTCCCGTCGACAGATGCGCAATCCGAAATGAAGACCAGCCCGCACCAAAGACATCGGTACACATCTCGCCGATGGCACTGTCATCTTCCGTGATCTCGGTAGGCTGCATAATCAGGTACCAGCCCAGCACCTCTGTGTAAAACGTAACGGCCGCTTCCAGATCCGGTACTGAGATACCTATGTGTGAAAACGTACGGGGATAGGGTTGAACAGACATCGCAGGCACTCCTGAAAGTAAAGAATTCCCTACAGTGTATTGATCCTGTACGCTAAATATAAATTATCAATAAACATCAATTTAATAATCTTAAATTATGATAAATCCCGTCTTCCTGCGTACATTCATGACCCTTGCCGACACCCGGCACTTCACACACACGGCCCAACAGCTGCATATGACCCAGCCCGGCGTCAGCCAACACGTGAAAAAGCTGGAAGCTGAACTAGGTGTGGCGTTGATTGAACGCTATGGAAAGCGGTTTGAACTCACAGAAGCCGGTGAACGCCTACTGGAATACGGGGAAAGGCAGTCTCACGCAGAGATCAGACTAAGAGATGAAATTGCTGGTGACGATCCTTATGCGGGCGAATGCCGGATAGCCTGTTCCGGCTCAATGGCGATGCTGCTTTATCCGCAACTGCTCCAATCTCAACAGCAATGGCCCAAGCTCAGCTTTTCAGTCGAGGCGGCCCCGAATGAACGCATCATCGAACGCATAAAAACCAACACATCAGATCTGGGCATTATTACCCAGCCCGTCTACGACGCTGAAATGACCTCTGAGTGCATTGGCGAAGACAGCCTTTGTCTGGTGTTACCCGCAGAATCAAATGCAGCGTGGAACACATTGCAGCAACTGGGGTTTGTGAACCACCCAGACGGACATCATTACGCCACCCAAGTGTTTGAATCAAACTATCCGAATCAATTCAAAGGCATAGATGCATTACGACAAAGCAGCTATATCAACCAATTGAGTCAAATTTTGCTACCCGTTTCGGAGGGGCTGGGGTTCACGGTGATACCCAAATCGTCACTCGATGCCTTTCCGTATCAAGATAAAATACGCAGCGCCGAGCTGCCGGTGCCCGTGAATGAGGCGGTATATATGGTGACAAAGAAACACCGCCCGTTGCCACAACGGTACCAGGAAGTGAAAGCACTGCTGATCAACCAATGGCAATAACACTCCCTGCAGTCTGAGGGACCGTTCTATTTTTTGGCTAATAGAACGCCCTCACTCGCCGACACGGCACAATGGCTTACGTATTCAGCTTATCGCTATAACGGGCCCGGAGTTTTTGTAATTTTGGACTAATCACCATCTGACAATACCCTGCACCGGCGTTGTCCTGATAGTAATTCTGGTGTCCGTCCTCTGCTTTGTAGAATACCTGAAACGGCTCGACGGTCGTCACGATTGCATCACTAAAGTCAGCCTGTGCTTCCGCGCGTATAATCTCTGCGCTTTCTTGCTGTTGTGCATCATGCGGCAAGATCACACTGCGGTATTGCGTACCACGATCCGCGCCTTGCTGGTTCAGGGTCGTTGGATCATGGGTGCCGAAGTGAACACGTAACAGGTCGTCATAACTGATGACCGCCGGATCAAACTCGATTTGAATGACTTCAGCGTGGCCGGTCGTTCCGGTGCAGATCTCGCGGTAACACGGGTTCTTAATCTGACCGCCGCTGTATCCACTCGCCACCGTCTTTACACCACGCAAGTTTTGGAAAATGGCTTCCGTACACCAGAAGCATCCACCACCAAAGGTTGCCGTCTCTGTTTGGCTATGACTCATGGCTCACTATCCTTCGACTTTTTTAAGCGCTATGGCATTCATGCAGTAACGTAATCCACTCGGCTCTGGGCCATCAGGAAATACGTGCCCCAGATGCGCATCACAGGTGTTACAGGTTGTTTCGATGCGACGTGATGCCAGCGAATTATCACCATGATAGGCAATCACATTGTCCGTTAGCGGCTGGGTAAACGACGGCCAACCCGTGCCGGATTCAAACTTTTCATTGGCATCAAACAAGCGGGTACCGCAGCAAACACACGCGTAAATACCGGGCTGAAACAGACTGCACATCTCTGAACTAAACGCCCGCTCAGTGCCACTTTGACGCGTGACGCGATACTCATCCGGGCTCAATTGCGTCCGCCATTCTGCATCTGTTTTAACAACCTTACTGTCAGGTGTCAGATTACCGTTGTCGGCTAATCCCAATACATCCACCCATCTCAACATGTTTCATCTCCTTCACGAAACCAAACCTGAACCGTGCGTCTCAAGCACACAACAATGCATTGGACGTCGTTTTTTCTGTTTTGCTCAACTCGATACTGAAATTTTATGCGCCGCCTGTCGTTTCGTTGATGCAACACTCATCTTGCAGGAACGCAACCAGTGCATCCAGCTCTGTATATTGCGGCACACAAAACAATGTACGGCCTTCCCGGCGCTGAACCACTAACCCCACATTCACCAGACGCGTAATATGGTGGGACAGCGTTGAACCGGGCACACCTAAAGCCGATTGAATCTCTCCCACCGGAATACCGTTCTTACCGCCTTTGACCAGATATCGAAAGATCTCCAGACGGGTGGCATGACCCAATTCAGCCAAGCGCTTTGCGGCGATTTCAATCTGCATATCATCTTCCTCCCACCGTTCTTATTTCGATATTACTAGAAATAACTTGACGCCACAAAGGCTCTTGAAACAGAATAATTCCATATTTCTATAATTATGGAATTAAAAGCATGTCCAATGAATTCATTTCGATGCTCAACGACACCCTGGGGATGTTCGCCTTTCTGGGTATGGAACTCACGGCGTTATTTCTGGTGATCAGCTTCATCGTAGGTGTCCTGCAGGAATTTATCCCGGCAAAAAAGATACAAAGCATACTCAGCGCGAAAAGTGGTAAAGGTTACTTTTCTGCCGCCCTCCTTGGGGGAATTACACCATTTTGCAGCTGTTCGACCATTCCAATGCTGACAGGACTACTGAAAGCTCAGGCCGGGTTTGGCCCAACCGTTGTTTTTTTATTCACATCGCCCCTGCTCAACCCAATCATTATCGGATTGTTCCTCGCGACGTTTGGGCTTGAGGTCACACTGGCGTACGCCACCATTGCTTTAAGTGTATCCGTCGTCGCCGGATACCTGCTGGAACGCCTAAACTTCGCTCGCTTCATTCGTCCGGAGGTATTTGGAGATCAGACGGTAGGCGGCTGCTCTGCAAGCGCCGGATGTGGGAGTGATAAACCAACCTCATCTCCAGTACCATCGTGCAGCGTTAACAATGATGCATCTGAAACGGAAGAAACGGTCTCCGTTGCATGTGACGGCACTGTGAGCTTGCCAGCCATCGATAATCGCTGGAAAAGGATCGGTACGGAGACCTGGAGTCAGTTCACCAAAGTACTGCCCTACCTGTTACTGGGCATTGCCATCGGTTCATTCACTTATGGATTCATGCCTGCGGACATGATTGCCCAATACGCAGGCGCAGACAATCCACTCGCTATTCCACTGGCGGCGGTGATTGGAGTGCCACTCTACATTCGAGCAGAAGCCGTAATCCCCCTCTCCTCGGTACTTGCCACTAAAGGGATGGGAATGGGGGCCATCATGGCATTAATCATCGGCAGTGCGGGAGCCAGTCTGACCGAAGTTATCCTGCTCAAATCTATGTTCAAATCACCGAT
>JAGSHA010000228.1 GCA_023954795.1 Oceanospirillaceae bacterium
CAGCTTTGTTGCCAGTTCCAGCCCGCCGGCGCCGCCTCCTACAATTACGATGGTTTTCATTACAAATTCCTCAAAGTAGTTTCAGGCCAACACTCCGTAAAGCGCTGGCCTGACTCCCCTTGAGCCAATATTCACAAGCGATCATATGGGTAGCTTCACCACGTTAGTCACTTTGATCCGCTTTGAGAATACCTCATCAGACCAGTACAAACATAAACTTTAGTTGTAATTAATCGTTGCATTTATGTAACTAATTCACGCAATTATCGACCGATATGCCATAAAAAAAGGCCTCTAATAGAGGCCTTTTCTGATTGAGCGCGGAGTATTCAGACTTTATATTTGCTCAACAAACCTTGCAGGTCATTTGAAAGCACAGCCAGCTCACGACTGGACTGCGCGATCTGCTGCGCACCACTGTCGGTCTCCTGAGACACTTCATTGATTGCCACCAGCGAACGGTTAATCTCCTCCGCAACACTGGTTTGCTCTTCAGAAGCAGACGCTATCTGGATATTCATGTTAGTGATCCGCTCTACCGCCGCAGCGATCTCATGCAAAACCCCACCCGCTTCTGACGCTTTCTGCCCTGCACTTTCCGCCTGAGAGGTACTGGTTTCCATAGCGCTCATTGCATGGCGCGAACCGCTCTGCAAGTGCTCGATCGCGCCACGAATCTCTTCTGTAGAGGTACGCGTACGCTGTGCAAGTGTCCGAACCTCATCAGCAACGACTGCGAACCCACGACCTTGCTCACCCGCTCTGGCGGCCTCTATCGCTGCATTCAGTGCCAGCAGGTTGGTCTGTTCTGCGATATCGGTAATGACATCAACGACAGAACCGATGTTTTCACTGTCACTGTCCAAGGCACTAATGCGCTCAGATACCTGACGAACTTCACCGACCAGTGTATTGGTCGTATCCATCGCGTCATCGACAACCTCATTTCCGCTCACCGCTTGCTCGGTTGTCTTCTTAGCTTCACGGTTTGCACTTTCGGCCTGTGTGGCAACTTCCTGTGCAGAAGACACCATCTCATTCATTGCACTCGCAACCTGTTCAATCTCCAGACGCTGAGCACTGATACTTTGAGTCGTTTGACCACTGATAGAGGTAAGCTGATCCGCTGCTGCAGCCATAGTTGTCGTTGCACCGCTGATCTGACCGATCAGGTGGCGCATGGACTGAATAGTGATGTTGAAACTCTTAGCCATGCTGCCAATCTCATCTTCACGCTCAACAGTCACTTCCGTGGTGAGATCAGCATCTTTGACGATATGCTCCATCGTGCTGCGCAAATTATCGAGTGGCTTTCGTACTGAGTTATAGACTGCAAAACTCAGAAAACTGAGCACCAGAATCACCGCCAACGCTAATCCAACCAGCAGAATCAAAGCCTGCTCATAGGCATCCGCCAGCTCGCGCTGTTCTTTCTCTACCATACGCAACTGCAAGTTAACCAATGCGGCTATTTTATCGCTGATCGGATCTATGTCTTTGTATAGGGGACCATCGTAATCGCTTAGACGGGAAGTGACTTTATTGCTGATTTTACTGAGCAAATTGAGCTTATTCTCGACGCGATCAATGGCTTCGTTGGCTTTCAAAAATAACGATTCGGCTTCATCTGCCAGCTGCAGTTCTTCACCTTGCAGATCCAGTGAACGATAAGCCCGCCATTTTTCATCGATCTCTATACGCGCTTTCTGTATCCCCTTTACCGCTTCAGTAGAGGTTATCAGACCAGAGTTCGCCTTATTGACCGCATCAACCACGAGAACGGCATAATCATCTGCGATAGTTTTTAAGTTTTCGAGAGGGACAACGCGTTGGTTATATATACGGTCAACCCCATCATTTGCCGCCTTCAACTGAACTAACGCAGTGAACACCAGTGCGATTAGCCCAAGAACGGGCAGGATAGAGGTCATCAGAAGTTTTGCACGAATTGAAAGATTGCTTATCAGCATAGGGATATCCAATGAGTTCTTATTGGTACTGCGTCCCTTAGTTGTTACTTACGTAACAAATTTCACATACGGAGAGGATCTTTAGCTACTACCCGTCGCGACTTCGCGTCCTGCGCCAGAGCCAATGTGTTATCTTATTTTTAGTATGTTTAAACTTTGTATCGCTGACCCACAGCGAATACCGACATTTCAAACCGACAATACGAATCAGGCTGTATTGCTTATTACCGTCTTCTGCTCTTTGTTACTCGACATCTACTTCGCCCTCTACAACACCCTCTTCTAACCCCACGGGCATTGCTGTCGGAAGGTAGATACGAAAACAGGTTCCGCCATTGATCTCACTTTCCACATCGATGCGACCATCATGCTGTTCAATGATGCTATACGAGATGGACAGACCTAAACCGGTACCTTCACCCACATCCTTGGTGGTATAGAATGGATCAAATATACGTGCCAGACTCTCTTTCGGGATGCCACACCCAGTATCTGAAATAGATACAAGAATACCGTCTTCAGCGGGCTCAGTTTTGAGGGTTATTGTCCCAAAAGTGTCGATTGCCTGACTGGCATTGACCAGCATATTCATCCAGACCTGATTGAGCCTTCCTGCCTGACAGTGAACTAAAGGAAGCGGCTGAAGATCCGTTACGATCTCGGCTTTATACTTTAGTTCGTTCATCACCATCTTCAAGGTTAACTCAAGTCCTGAGTTTATATCGGCCGCTTCTAAGATTCCTTTATCCTGACGTGAAAAAGAACGTAACGCGGTCACAATATCCCGGATACGTTCTAAACCAGCGTCATTATCGTCTAACAAGCTGGCCATATCTTCCCGTAGAAAACCGATGTCCAGATCTCGCCATAGGGCACGAAAGCCTGAGAGACATTGCTTAAGCTGATCTGCGGTTGGCTCTTCCGTACTATCGACCCATCGCTCCATCATAGAGAGCAGTTGGCTAATATCATCAACATACTGACGTAACGTCGACGAGTTACTGAAGATAAACCCCATGGGATTATTGATCTCATGAGCCACACCTGCAGCCAACTGGCCAATAGACGCCATTTTCTCAGCATGAACCAATTCCGATTCGGCCTTTTCTTTCGCCTGACGTAACTGCTGGTTCTCCAGTTGCAGCAGCTTTGCCCTAACACTTGTCATCGTTTGAGCCACCAGCGCCGAAAACCTTTCGACGAGACTCTTATCACTGTTACTGAAGCCACCGACTTCGCGGCTGGTCAGCACTAAGATCGCCGTAAAGTCCTGCAATTCCACCGGACTATAAAGCGCTGACCGTACCTCCCTTTTCAACAGTTCAGGCTGAGTCTGCCATTCAGGCAGCTTATCAATACGGAATGTAGCCAGCGTACTGCCTTGAAGAATCCGGCTAAACAACGCATCGACCCGCCACTCGCTGTCGAGGAAAACCCCGTCAGAACACGCCGTACAACACATCCATCCAGGCTTTGAAGGCTCAAGAACAAAACAATAGTTACACGGCAGCAATTGGCGAAAAACGTCGAACATCTGCGCAAACATCTCACCGGGAGCGTCCGATTTCAGAACTGCCTGCATTCCACCGAGCAGCAACTCGCTCTCCTGACGATGGCGTTCGGCCTGAGCCTTCAGACGTGTTGTTTCCAGTAATGATTCACGCAGCTGTTCAATTGTTTCCATTTATTCTTTCGCTCCAAACACAACGGCAGAGATCATAAGGTTACCGTGGCGATTTGTGCTATCCAGAAAACATCCCTGCTCGCCAAAGGTAAACGTACCCAGAAACGGTTGCTTAAATTCAGAGCCAATGCTGCTAACAACCTCGGGCATACGATCAGCCACGGTTAACATGCAGCCCGCGCAATACACGATCAGGGCGCCCTGAGGTGCGTGCATATCCGGCAGCAGCTGCTTCGCAGTCTCCACCACACGCCCTGCACGGCTGATCAGGCTATCGAGGCTTCCGCGCATCAGATGGAGACGCTCCCCCTCACAGACTTCGGTAAATAGCTGTAATCCACGCTGGGGGCTTAGCTCGGCAGGATGGCTCAGCAGATACTCTGAACAGCCTTCCGTCTCGTTAACTAAACGCCCCAGAGGATTCACCGTACTCTGCATCAAAACGCTGCCACCTTCAGGCACATCATTCAGCAGCCCGTGAGTCCATTCGTTATAAACATCCGCAGCCGGCTTGCCGTCCAGTGCCAGTATGTGCCGACCCTCCGCATGGGTCACAACTGCGCTGATGTTTTCAGGGGTATAACCACTTGAAAAGCTATACCCAATACTTCCTGACGGAAACATCACCGCAACGACGATACGATCACAATGCAGCTCCCCTGCTACATATTGACACCAGTCCCCTGCGATCTGATTATCTGCCACACTGCCGCCAATGATCGGCACAGAACCTCCTATCAGCTCGACCATGCCCTCAATCACCGCTTCCTCTCTTCCAGGGGGCAGAATGCACCAGATGAGATCCGGGGTTTCCCAAGAACGCCCCGCATCTTCTAACGCACGCTCTAGCGCATCATAACCAGCCTTTTTGGGGTCATTCTCCAACGCAGCAGTGCCCACACCATAAGCACCTTCCTTGTCGTACAGCGCAAACAAACCAAGTCCTGCACTATCAGACGGTGTAACGCCTGCTTCGGTCATAATCCCCTGACAAGAACTGCCTGCAACTAACGTTGGGCAGTGCTGCGAGAGCGGTTTGAGTGCGTCCTTGGAGAACATTTTGCAATTACCTGACAAAATCGCCAGGCTGGGATGTGTATCGGAAGGAAGCGCGGTTAAGAGTTCATCTACCGCAGCATATGGATCGGAGTTGAGTGTATTGTTCGTAATGATTTGCATCGGCGCTGTCCCTAAAAATCCCTTTTAGCCTACACGCATGACCTACAGCTGTCGTGACTACCGTAGTCAGAAGTAAAATCTCTTTCAGATAATCTAGACCTGCACACCGGCAAAGTAAAATGCTAACGATGGCAAGGCCATCACGGTCCAGTTTAGGGTTACCGATCCGACCAAACAGCCATCTCATTGCCGCTCGGCTCTGTAAAGTGAAAACGCCGTCCACCCGGGAATTCAAATATAGGAGTGCTGATAATGCCACCGGCTTCCTCTACCCTGGCCTGAGTCGCTTCCAGTGACTCACTGTAAAGCACAATCAGCGCCGCGCCTTGCGACACCTGAGACTGCCTATCCGCTTGATAAAAACCGCCATCCAACCCCTGATTTGAAAACGCCGTGTATTCTGGACCGTAGTCCACAAACACCCAACCAAACGCCTGCTGGAAGAACATTTTTGTCGCGATTAGATCCCTTGCGGAAAACTCTACGTAATTGATTTTTTCATGATCAGGCATGTCAGTAATCCACCATTTGCGTAAGCTGTTCAGGCAGTATTGATGCAAGAGGCCTCTGAGACAACTCACATCAGTTAACTACTATAAAGACGTTTACTCTCTGTCGGCCCTCTACCGCTACCGACCTGCCACTGAACACTTCTTAGCTCTATTTCGATACGACTTTCTTACCTTGCATGGCCATCAAGCCCGCAGCCATCACAATAGCAATACCAGCCCAACTCACCATCGATAGGTTTTCATCCCATAACATCCATCCAAACAGCGCGGCCAGAGCGACTGACGAGTATGTAAAGGGCCCCAACTGCCCTGCAGG
>JAGSHA010000199.1 GCA_023954795.1 Oceanospirillaceae bacterium
GACTGCAGCGTTTGTGCCGTTGTCAGAGAGTCCTCGTAAGTGGCCAGCGCAATATCCGCGTAGTTGCCCAGTACTGCATCGGCTGTTGGTGCAGCAGCCTGTTCCTTTTGCATCTGGTCGGCACAGCCGGTAAGCATTGTGGTGCCAATTGCCAGACTGAGTAATGTCGCACGAAATTTCATTGGATCTCTCATCTCTGATAGGTGGTTAATAAGGCGTATAGTAATGCAAATGATAATGGTTCTCCATACGAATATTAAAATCCAGTTATTAAAAGCATGGTTTCATGATGCGGATCAGATATTCAGATATTCAGATGATGGAGAAATGAGAGGCCAGGACGCGGATGAAGGTGATTATCCGCGTCAAAGAGGGTGATTAGTCAGATGCTGTCTGAGTGTAGTCTTCCTGCAGGTGCTGGTCTTTGAGCTTCACATAGTTGCCTGCGGTATAAGTGAAAAATGAGCGCTCTTTATCGGTCAGTGCCCGCTGTTGTTTCACGGGACGCCCTACATAGAGGTAACCACTTTCCAGTGTTTTACCCGGGGGTACCAAACTGCCTGCGCCGATGATGACTTCATCTTCCACAATGGCACCGTCCATTACCATCGCGCCCATTCCGACCAGAACCCGGCTGCCGATGGTGCAGCCATGCAGCATCGCCTGGTGGCCGATTGTCACATCATCGCCAATAATCAGAGGATAACCATCAGGGTTGAACGGACCGGCATGGGTGATATGCAACACAGAACCGTCTTGTACACTGGTGCGCTGACCGATACGGATACGGTGCATGTCACCGCGAATCACCGTCAGTGGCCAGACAGAACAATCTTCGCCCAGTTCTACGTCTCCCAGTACAACAGCGCTGGGATCTACAAAGGTGCGGTCACCCAGTTTTGGGGTCATGCCCTGATAAGTACGGATATGCATAGTGAGGGTCCTGTTGAAAACTCAGTGTTGAGCCCCATTGTATACTTATTCGAAGCCGCTTCAGAGCGCCTCAGTAGCCCAGTTCATGGAGACTTAAGTCGATGACGAACCCCCTGTTAAACGCTCATATTTTGCCCCCGTTTGCGCAGATCAAACCGGAACACGTAGAACCGGCGGTCGATCAGCTGTTGGCTGACAACCGGCAGGTGGTTGATACGCTGGTGCAGGACGTGACCGATCCAACCTGGGATAACCTGGTCGCGCCGCTGGAACAGATCAACGATGTACTGGCAAAAGCCTGGTCGCCGGTCTCCCATATGAACTCGGTCGTGAACAGCGATGAGCTGCGTGAAGCTTACAATGCCTGTCTGCCAAAACTGTCACAGTTCTGGACCGAACTGGGCCAGAATCAGGGGCTGTACCAGCTGCATCAGCAATATGCGGACAGTGAAGAGTTTGAGACCCTGAACACTGAGCAGAAAACGGCGATTGAGCATACGCTGCGTGACTTCAAGCTGTCGGGTATCGCCTTGGCTGAGGACCAGCAGCAGCGCTACGGCGAGCTGCAACAGCGTTTGTCTGAACTGACCACGAAGTTTTCCGAGAACGTCTTGGATGCCTCGAATGCGTGGAGCAAACTCATTCAGGACGAGTCTGAGCTGAAGGGCTTGCCGGAGATGGCGATTGCGGCGGCGAAACAGGTCGCTGAAGCAAAAGGCGAAGAGGGTTGGATGCTGACGCTGGACTTCCCGTCCTATATCCCAGTGATGACTTACGCAGACAGCCGCGCGCTGCGCGAAGAGGTCTACACCGCGTTTGCTACCCGTGCATCTGATCAGGGCCCGAATGCCGGCGAGTGGGATAACTCGGAGATTATGCAGGAGATTCTGCAACTGCGTCAGGAAAAAGCCAAACTGCTGGGCTTTGAGAACTATGCCGAGTACTCACTGGCGACCAAGATGGCCGAAGAGCCGGATCAGGTGATCGGGTTCCTGCGTGATCTGGCGGCGAAAAGTCATCCTGAAGCGGAACGTGAATTTCAGGAGTTGTGTGATTTTGCCCGTGATGAATACGGTATGGGCCAGCTGCAAGCCTGGGATGTGACCTATTACGGCGAAAAACTGAAACACGCGCGTTATGAGATCTCTCAGGAGATGTTACGTCCTTACTTCCCGATGCCAAAAGTGCTGGACGGATTATTTGAAGTTGCCCAGCGCCTGTTTGGTATCGAGATTTGTGAGATCAAAGAATTCGATAGCTGGCATAAAGATGCCCGCCACTTTGAAGTGCGTCGTGATGAAACATTGATTGCCCGTTTCTATCTGGACCCGTTTGCGCGTGAAAAGAAACGCGGTGGCGCCTGGATGGACGATTGCCGTGTCCGCCGTCGTATGGATGATGGCAGCTTGCAGCTGCCGGTGGCGTATCTGGTCTGCAACTTCAATCCGCCGGTGGGTGATGATCCTGCCTTGTTGACCCACAACGAAGTGACGACCTTGTTCCACGAATTTGGTCACGGTATCCACCATATGCTGACGCGCATCGAAACCGCTGATGTCAGCGGTATCAACGGGGTGGCTTGGGATGCTGTCGAACTGCCAAGCCAGTTCCTCGAAAACTGGTGCTGGGAGCCGGAAGCGCTGGCGCTGATCTCTGGTCACTACCAGACAGGCGAGACGTTGCCACGTGAACTACTCGACAAAATGCTGGCAGCGAAAAACTTCCAGTCCGGTATGATGATGGTGCGTCAGCTGGAATTCTCGATCTTTGATTTCCAGCTGCACCGTGAGTTTGAAACGGATAAAACCGATATTCAGGCCGTACTGAACCGGATTCGTGATGAAGTTGCTGTGGTTACTCCACCCGCCTTCAACCGCTTCCAGCACAGCTTCAGCCATATTTTTGCCGGTGGTTATGCTGCGGGCTATTACAGCTATAAATGGGCCGAAGTGCTGTCTGCCGATGCGTTCTCACGCTTTGAAGAGGACGGTATCTTTAACCAGCAGACCGGTGCTGATTTCCTGCATGCCGTACTGGAACAGGGCGGATCGCGTGAAGCGATGGATCTGTTTGTTGAGTTTCGTGGCCGCAAGCCCGAGGTGGATGCGCTGTTACGACACAGCGGTATCACCGTAACTGAGTCTTGATTATGAGTGTTGTAAAACGATTTGTTGCCGGGGCAACCTGCCCTCGTTGTGGGGAGATGGACACCCTGCGAATGTACCGGGATGAAGAGAAAGAGTACCGTGAATGTGTCGAGTGTGATTTCGAAGACGCGATGCGTCTGGACGGTGAGCCTGATGCCGCGGACGAGCTGGAAACCCGGGTAAACCGCGTGCCGGAACCGATTCCGGCGGATGCGCAGCCGCTTAATTTTGTCGCCAACCCCGGCACAAAGCGCCGCGATCACTGATCCTTTACTGCTTAATACCGGAGGTAGCGCGCTGTTGCCTCTGGTGTCTTCCTCGTGCCAGCGATAACGCCATTCCACTTTGCTCCGTCGCTGACAGCCGAGTCTGGTCTATGCTTACCATCACGTCTGGCTACAAGGTCCGGGGTGCTGCATTTCCTTTTGCGCGTTAAAGCACAAATAACAGGCAAAGCATGATACCGCTTGTCAGTGCGATCACCGGAAATCCCAGATCTGGCTTACTCATTCGAATATTCATCGTGATATTTCTCCTGTTAATGAGAAGCATTATCATGAATTTCTCATATCATTTCAATACGAATAGTTCTCATTTGTGAATTTGTTTTAGATCGCCCAAAACCATGCTCTCCGGGTGGTTAAAACGCACAGCAAATACCTGCGCCGGATCAGGGATCTGGCGATCAGGACGAGGTAATCTGGAAAGGCTGGCATCACCGCTGATCAATGTTGGAGGTGTAACATGGACACACAGAGATCCGATAAACAGGCGTCTCGTTGGCACACGCACAACCCTCAAGATACGTTTACTGAGCTGAACACCTCGAAAGAGGGTCTGAGCCATCAGGATGCTACTAAGCGTCAGCAACAGCATGGGCCCAACCGAATACCCGAACCGCCGCGCCGTAGCGCGTGGATGCGACTGCTTTCCCAATTTCATAATGTGCTGATCTATGTCTTGCTGGTAGCGGGCATTGTGACTGCGTTGCTGGATCATATGGTGGATGCCTGGGTGATTGCGGCTGTTGTGGTGATCAATGCACTGGTGGGGTTCATCCAGGAAGGGAAAGCGGAAAAAGCGATCGATGCCGTGCGTAAAATGTTGTCGCGCCAGGCGACTGTGACCCGCGACGGGCATCGCACGCAGATGGACGCTGAGGTGTTGGTTCCCGGTGATGTGGTGTTTGTGCAATCCGGTGATCGGGTGCCTGCTGATCTGCATCTGTTTTGGGTGAAAGACCTGCGTATCGAAGAGGCGGTGCTGACCGGTGAATCCGTGCCGGTGGACAAGAGTACCGACTCGGTAGAAGCGGATGCCGCGCTCGGTGATCGCTGTAATATCGCGTTCTCCGGTACGTTGGTGACCTACGGACAAGGCTTGGGGGTGGTGGTTGAAACCGGTGCCCATACGGAGATTGGTCGCATCAGCGCGATGCTGGCGCAGGTCACGCAGCTAACCACTCCGCTGACCCGACAGCTGGATATTTTTGCCCGCTGGCTAACCGGGATCATACTGGCCATCGCGGCATTAACCGTTGTGTTTGGGGTGTATGTACACGGTTTTACCCTGGATGAGATGTTTATGGCGGCCGTCGGGTTGGCTGTGGCGGCTATTCCTGAGGGTTTGCCCGCCGTCATCACCATTGCGCTGGCGATCGGTGTGCAGCGGATGGCGAACAGACACGCCATCATTCGACGTTTACCGGCGGTTGAGACCTTAGGTTCAGTATCCGTGATCTGCTCTGATAAGACCGGCACCCTCACCCGCAATGAGATGACGGTGACCACTGTGGTGACGGCTGATCGGACGGTGGACGTGACTGGGGTCGGCTATAACCCGCACGGTTCGTTTATGCTGGGTGACGAAGATATCGATCCTAACGACTACCCTGCCCTGCGTAAATTGTGTCTGGCGGGTTTGCTTTGCAACGATGCTTCACTGCATGAAACGGATGATGAGTGGCATATCGTAGGTGATCCCACTGAAGGCGCATTAACCGTACTGGGGGTGAAAGCGGGCTTCGATGCGGTGAAAACCCATCTGGAGCGGCCCCGCGATGATCTGATCCCTTTCGAATCTCAGCACCGTTTTATGGCCACCCTGCATCATGACCATGATGGCAACGGCATGATTTACGTGAAAGGGGCTATTGAAGCGATTTTGCCTCGTTGCGATCATCAATGGACCGGCGATCAGGATAAAGGGCTGGACAGGGACTTCTGGCTAGCACAGCAACGCCGTATTGCTCGTCGAGGCCAGCGTACCTTGGCAATCGCCTGTGTGCCGACCCAAAATGGCCGCCGTTCGCTGCGCTTTGATGAGATTGAGTCCGGTCTGATTTTACTGGGTGTGGTGGGGATTATCGATCCGCCACGGCAGGAGGCGATTGATGCGGTAAAACAATGCCATCAGGCGGGTATCAGCGTCAAAATGATTACCGGTGACCATGCTGAAACGGCGGCCGCTATCGCCAATCAAATGGGGATTACCACGAGTCGGGATGCGATCACCGGCAGTGAGCTGGAGCGGATGAACGATGAGGAGCTGCAGCAGGCGGTACTGACCTATGATGTGTTTGCCCGCGCCAGCCCGGAGCATAAGTTACGTATCGTGACCGCACTTCAGGCACAGGAAAAAGTGGTGGCGATGACCGGGGATGGGGTCAACGATGCCCCGGCCTTGAAGCGTGCTGATGTGGGTGTTGCGATGGGCATCAAAGGCACCGAGGCGGCGAAAGAAGCGGCCGAGATGGTGTTGGCCGATGATAACTTTGCCTCCATTGCACACGCCGTTGAAGAGGGACGGACGGTCTTCGACAACATCAAAAAATCGATCCTGTTTATCCTGCCAACCAACGGCGGTGAAGCTTTAACGGTAATGGCGGCGATTGCCATGGGCACAATGCTACCGGTGACCGCTGCCCAGATCCTGTGGGTGAATATGATCACCGCGGTGACACTCGCGCTGTCGCTCACCTTTGAACCGACCGAAGCGGGTGTGATGCATCGGATGCCGCGTAATACCCGTGCGCCTATTTTATCGCGCTTTATGACGTGGCGGATTGTGTTTGTGTCGTTGCTGATGGTGGCCGGGACCTTCGGGCTCTTTCTCTGGGAGATGGATGCGGGTTCCAGTCTCGAATACTCCCGCACTGTCGCCGTGAATACATTGGTGATGCTGGAGGTGGTATATCTGATCAATACCCGCTATCTCAATGAATC